>JBFGLD010001092.1:0-2813 GCA_041576335.1 Anaerolineae bacterium
AATGACCAGGGCCACGCCCAGACCACCGGCGATGATCCCTAAAATAGCGCACACCAGGTAGTGGGGCAGCTGCCGCGCAGCTGCGATGAAGTCCAACTCTTTGAAAACATTGACATCAGTTGTTCGATAGGTGCTATTTCTCAAGTTCATAATCACTTTCCTCGCTTGTGTTTATCAGCAGGTTGCCGTTGTTATCAACAGATACGATGGCTAATTCTTATTTTAATCAAAATCCGTGTTGGAATATATGCTAACAATATTAGGTTTCTGTTTGGTTTCCACCCAAATGTTGAAAAGAATTTATATGGCGGTGGGATCCGGTATCTCGACTAGGCCTACCTTGCCACATAAAAAGCCCGCTGATCGGCTTGGCGATCAGCGGGCCTGGTATGCGGGCGGCGGGGTCGGAAACGCTCCCGGATTTGATCTGTGTATTTTACCTTGGATAAGTGACGGTCACCTCCGTTCGCCTAAGCCAGCACGGCTTCAATTATCTGGCGGGCGTGATCAATTTCATCTTGGATAATCGTATGTCCCATGTTGGGGTAAATCCGCGTAGTCACGACAGCACCCATTTGCTCGAAGGTGGCAGCGGATTCATGAACCCGCTCTTCCGGAATATGAAAATCGATATTACTACAGCCCAAAAAGATAGGTGTTCCGTCAAGTGACCCCGCATAATTACGTGGCGTACCGGGTGGTCCAATTAGGCCGCCGCTAAAAACGATCAGGCCGCCATAGCGGCGGGCATGGCGGGCTGCAAACTCTGAAGCCAGACATCCACCCTGCGAAAAACCGAGCAGTATCGTTTTCTCCGGCGGCAGGCCGGCTTCGGTGGTCAGGGCTAAAAGTCCCTTAACTGTGCCCAAGGCAGAGGATAAGTTAGGCTCGTTCTGGTCGATCGGGGCCAAAAAGCTGTAAGGATACCAGGTGTTCTGGGCTGCCTGCGGCGCAAGATAGGCCAGGCCGGGCGTATCGAAAAATTGGGTCAGGGTGAGTATGTCGTCAGCGCCGGCCCCCCGCCCGTGAACCATGATCATGGCCGCTTTTGCGGTTTCCAGCGGTTCGCCACCCGCTAAAATCGGCCGGCCGTGATGGGGGCCGCCGGCTGAATTTGTTAAGGCCATCAGGCAACCTCCCAGGCCGGAGCGGTCACGGGTCGCAGACGCGGCTCAATCAATGAACGGCTGCCTTCCAGCCAGGGTGGCAATCTTAAACTCCGGCCCAGGCTTTCGCTATCCTCGTCGACCAAAAAGCCTGGCCCGGCCGTAGCCAACTCGACGATGTGGCCATCCGGGTCGTTGGTGTATATGCTTTTGAAATAAACGCGATCCATCACCGGCGAAACGCGCAGCCCGGCTTTGACCAGCTTCTCACGCCATGCAAGCTGGCTGTCCTCGTCGGGTACCGCTAAAGCGAAGTGATGGGTTTGGCCCACCCCCATCCGCACCCGGTGCGCACCGGGAAAGTTGTGCTCAAAATAGGTAATCAGCGTGCCTGGACGGCCGGCGCCGACGCCCCAATACCAGTGGGCCGAATTGGGCCGGTCAAAGTTGTCGGTCATCTTAACCCTGCGCATGCCCAGCAGCTCGCCAAATAAAGCATGCGTACGTTCGATATCAGAACCTATGGCCGTAATGTGATGCATGCCCTGGCTCAGGGCCATATCCGGCGTAATCTCGGGCGCCGGTTCCGGCCACGTTTCGGCTTCAAGGCGGGCTTCATCCCGATTGTTAATGACCATTTCGACGGGCGGAGGGCGATGTTCGGTGCCGAGGCTGTCGGGCGCCTCGTCGACGCTCCAGCCCGGCCCGTCGGTGGCTATTTCAAGGATGACCCCATCGGGATCGCGGAAATAGATGGATGTAAAATAGTGCCGGTCGTACGGCCCTTCGACGGCAATGCCTAAATCGGTCAGGCGACGCTTCCACTTTAGCAGGCCTTCATAATCTGCGACGCGCAGCGCAAAATGATGTGTCCCGCCGATGCCCGGTCGACCTTGGGGCGCATGTCCCCATTCAAAAAAGGTAATCGCCGAACCGGGGCTGCCCGTTTCATCGCCAAAGTAGAGATGGTAGCTGCCGGGATCATCAAAGTTGATCGTTTTTTTGACAAAACGTTGGCCCAACACCCCGGTATAAAAGTCGACCGTTTGTTGGGCCTTGGAGCATACTAAGGTGATATGATGTAAACCTTGGATGGTCATTTTCCTCCTCGTGAAAATAAACCTCAGTTATTTAATTCTAAGCCTTTAACCCCCCAGATACGCTTTCTTCACATCAGGGTTTTCCAGAAGGTCCACAGAATTTCCCGCCAGCGCCAGGTTGCCGTTCTCCAGAACATAGCCTCGCTGGGCAAATTTGAGTGCCATTCGAGCATTCTGTTCTACCAGAAGAATGGTGGTTCCTTCCTGGTTGATTTCCTTGAGCGCGTCGAATACAACCTTCATCAGTAAAGGGGCCAACCCCATGGAGGGTTCATCCAGAAGCATAACCTTTCTGCCGCTCATAAACGCCCGCCCAACGGCCAACATTTGCTGTTCGCCGCCGCTCAGGGTTTCGGCCTTTTGTGTTTTTCGCTCATCCAGGCGAGGGAAGATCGAGAACACCCGCTCGAGGTCTTGCCCAATCGCCTTGCCGTCTTTTCTGGCGAAGGTGGCTAATTTGAGGTTCTCCATAACCGTCAGGTTGCCAAACAGGCGTCTGCCTTCCGGCACGTGGGAGATGCCAAGTTCGCTGACGACCTTATTGGGCGGGTATTTGAGCAGATCTTGGCCCATATAGGACATTTTGCTCCCCGCTTCCGCAGGCACC
>JBFGLD010001093.1:0-2805 GCA_041576335.1 Anaerolineae bacterium
GGGTATTTTGGCGTCTTCAAATCAGGACGACATTCGCTCCCTGGAACAATTAGCGAACCAAAAAGTGGCAGTACTCGAGCATAGTGCCTACCAGCGTCTGCTGGCAGCTCCGCTCGATACCCTGACCGTACAAGCGCAGCCGCTTCTACCGGCCTTACCTCGGGATATCCAACCTGTTCCCATCAGCAATTTAGCCAAGGCGATACACCAACTAAGCGATACTACTGACCCTGAAACTAATGAATTTGTAGCCATATTCGGTGCGACCCCTATTCTGCAACAGGCTGTCAAAAGTAGATTAGCTGTAAAATTGTTGCCGCAAGCTCAAATCATCGGTTTTCAGCCGCTTGCGGTTGGCACTGTGCCTCAAGACGGGCTAAAAGTTGAGCGGCTTATCCTAGAGATTGATAAGATTTTAGAACGTGCTCGGCGTCAAGGAACCCTGGCCGAAATTTATGTTCGCTGGTATGATCAAGATTTGGGCCAAATAAGATAATTGGCCCAAAAAAAAGGCCGTGTTACCACTCATCCTACTTTTATATCCCTCATTATTATGTTATACTGCACATAATACAGTATCAGAGTACCGGTCAAAATATGGCGGGGACATTTTATTATAACTGTCGTAGGGAGTAGGACGTAAATCGTAAAATTTTTCGGTGAGAAGCCTTACGTCTTACGTTTCGCTTTATACGAACCTCAGCCCAATCACGTCCCCCCCATGTCTAAATCACCCAGAGGGACTTTCACCATGACTGATGCACCCTCCTTTCAAGATTTTTTAAAAGACTTTTCGACTGAAATCTTTGTGGGCCGAGGCGAGCAGTTGGTTCGCTTCGAAAAGGCCCTAATCACCGAACGTCCCCCGTTCCTGATTTTGGCTATGTCAGGCCCGCCGGGTGTCGGCAAAACCACTCTGCTCGAACAATTTCACTACATTGCCGACGACCACGCGGTGTTAACTTCCTTTGTCCGAGAGGAACAAACCAGCGTTGCCGCCACGTTAGCTCATTTTGCCAGGCAATTTGGTGAGGCGGGTCACACCTTCGGGAATTTCGACGCGCATTACCTACGCTATCACGAGCTAAAGATGCAAATCGAAGCTGACCCCCAAGCCCCCCAGGATATCCTCGATTTCGCCCTACGCAGCGCGACTCGCCTCAGCAAGCGAAGTCTCCGCCGTATGCCCCCGGTCAGCGGTGTCGAAGACGTTCAGGTTCGGGTGGAAGTTGAAGATTTACTCACCCGGCAAGATACGGCCATCACCGCTTATGTACTGGCGCGCTTCGATGATGCCGAAGACCGAGCTCTACTGCTTGATGCTGAGGCGGTACTCACCGGTCATTTTCTGGCGGATTTAAATCACCACGCTCAGCAGCGGCGGGTCATCCTCTTCTTCGACTCTTACGAAAAAACGGCACCTCACCTCGATAGTTGGTTTTTGGATTTGCTGGCGGGCAAGTTTGGCCAATTTAGCAGCCGGATCTTCTTCATCATCGCCGGGCGCGAGCCGCTCGAAGGAGCCTGGTCTCGCTTCCGCAAAGCAATGCGCCAAATTAAACTTCTTGAGTTTTCTGAATCTGAAGCGCGCGAATATTTGGATAACGCCGGCATTACCGACGACGCCCAAGCCAACCAACTTCTTGATTTGGCTGACTACATGCCGGTATGGCTGGCTTTCTTGACCTCAGCACCGAGTGGTATTTCGGCCGGCGCGACAAGCGCCATCGACGGCTTTTTACAGGCAGCTACTGTGAGCCAGCGAGAAACAACGCTGATCGCCAGCGTACCGCGTGCATTTGACCGCCAGATATTAGAGCTGCTGCTTGAACCTGAGGCAGCGGCCGCTGCCTTTAACTGGCTCAGTAATGCCCGTTTTGTCGATGCCGTGGCCCAGGGATATACCTATCACGAGGTAATTCGTACGGCCATGCTGCGTCACTTCCGGTCGCAATCACCGCGCAAATACGCCGAAACGCACCGTATCCTGGCCGAGTATTACGAAGCGCAGGGCAAAGCGCTGAACCTTTCTTCGGAACAAGAGTATCAAAATGAAACCTGGTTAGCCTTCGAACAGCAGCGCCTCTACCATCGCCTGTCCCAAGACCCGGCCGGAAATTTACACGAATTATTCGATGCTCTATTGACCAACCTTTGGAGCGATATTGCACTGGCTCAAGAGGAGCGCAAACGGGCTGCGCTGCGCGACAGCTACCGGGTTCTGAAGCAAGTCGCCGCTGAAACCGGCGATCCAACTTTGGCACAGTGGACCGATCGATTGGTGCAGCTGCTGGCGATTGACCGGAAAGACCGGCTCCAAGCAATCGAAGTCTTTGGCCAATTCTTTGCCTCGCTGGGCACCTCAGAGATGCTGGTTGAACAGACGCGCAGTCTGGCATTTCTGCTCGGGGGAGCTGTTTATGCTGAGGTTAATCCTGAACGAGCTCTGGCCAACCTCTCCCGGGCAGTTGAACTACAACCCGAAGATGCGAGTAACTACTATTGGCGCGGCCATATTCATCTTGAAGCCAAAGATTACGCAGCCGCCATCGACAATTTTAGTAAGATCATTGACCTTCAGCCCACTAATGGCGACAATTACTACTGGCGCGGGCGCACCCACCTGGAAATGGAGGCGTACCCTGCCGCCCTGGCCGACTTCAGCCAGGCTCTCGAGTTCCAACCCAGGGACGCTCTTAGTTATCAGGGTCGAGGGATTACCCATTTAGAGCGACAAGATTATTCTGCCGCGGTGGCCGATCTCAGCCAGGCCATCAAACTTGCTCCTAATGACGGAGACAACTA
>JBFGLD010001094.1:0-2803 GCA_041576335.1 Anaerolineae bacterium
CTCGGGCCACCTGGGCCGCGTACTCCATTACCTTTCTTTCGGAGTCGGTGTAGAGGCGCGAAATTTCGGCCGCTTTTGCCGTGTGGGTCAGATGGGTCGCCTCCTCGTAAGCATCGATGATCACCCGGATGATATGGACAAAGATAATATCTACATCGACCAGCATGGTGAAGGCCGGCTCCGGATCGATTTCCTCGCCGATACGCTCCCAAATGCGCTCCCGCAGGCGCTGGGGGACACCCAATAGGTTGGTTAAATTGCGTCCTACAACCACGGCGTGGGTGGCTGCGCTCTGCAGCACCGGATCGACCATCTCGGTTTGGTCGTTGCGGGCCATGTCGATAATGCTTTCGTACAGCGCAGCATGAAAAGCGCTGTCCGCCGCATCGTCGACGCTACCCAACATATCGGTATGCTCTTGCAGCCATTGGGCCAGCCGCTGGTTTTTCAAGGTGTGCTCCGAAAAGTGGGTATCATCAAACGTATAGCCTTATCTCAGCTCAATTTGTCAAGATATGGGTGTTGCGTAGGACGTAGGTCGTGGTGCGAAAATGCGGACAGTGAATACGTACTACGCCCTTCATTCTACCTACAATCATTTTATTGGGCCTAAACACGCTGAGCCTCCAGGGTCATACTCTCTGTCTCAATCACCTGCGCCAAATCGCGTTGGGCCCGATCGACGTAGGCTCGATAGCGAGCCTGCTTATTGCGAATTTTTCGCTCGAGCGGGGGCATCAAGCCAAAATTGGCCTTCATCGGCTGAAAGTCTTTGGGCTCGGCGTGGGTGACGTAATGGCAGAGTGCGCCCAGCATCGTGGTCTGAGGCAAGACGATCGGGGCCTGACCCCGCAGCCACCGGGCGGCATTAATTCCGGCCAGTAAGCCGGTTGCGGCGTTGCCCACATACCCCTCCACGCCGGTAATCTGCCCGGCAAAAAAGAGATCGGGCCGGGTGCGCCACTGCATTGTGGGTTGCAGCAGCGTCGGGGCGTTGATGTAGGTGTTGCGGTGCATCATCCCGTAGCGCATAAACTCGGCCTGGGCCAGGCCCGGGATCATGCGGAAAACCCGCCGCTGCTCAGCCCATTTCAAGTTAGTTTGAAAGCCGACCATATTGTACAGCGTCCCGGCCAAATTATCCTGGCGCAGCTGCAGGGCGGCGAAAGGCCGGCGGCCCGTGCGCGGGTCGGTCAGGCCGACCGGGCGCATCGGCCCAAAGGCCAGGGTTTGATCGCCGCGCCGGGCCAACTCCTCGACAGGCAAGCACATTTCAAAAAAATGCTCGTCCTCCTGCTCAAACTGTTTGAGGGTAATATTTTCGGCCTGCCGCAGGGCGCTGACAAAGGCCAGGTATTCGGCCTCGTTAAGCGGGCAGTTGATGTAATCGCCGGCTTCCTGTTCGCCCCGGCCATAGCGGCTGGCTCGAAAGGCCAGGATTAGATCGATCGACTCCATTTCGACGATGGGTGATACGGCATCGTAAAAGTAAAGGTACTCTGCTCCGGACAGCTTGGCAATTTCTGCGGCCAGAGCATCCGAGGTGAGCGGCCCGCTGGCAATGATGGCCGGCGTAACCGGAATGCGGGTCACTTCCTCGCGGTGGAGTTCGATCAGGGGGTGGGCTTCGATCCGGCGGGTGACACGCTCGGCGAATTCTTCCCGGTCCACGGCCAGGGCGCCGCCGGCCGGCACGGCAGTTTGCTCGGCCACCTGCAAAATCAAGGAATTGAGCGCCCGAATTTCGGCCTTGAGCAGGCCCGGCGCCCGGTCGGCTAAAGCGCTGCCCAACGAATTGCTGCAGACCAGCTCGGCCAGGTGGCTGCTGACGTGGGCCGGCGTCTTCCTGACTGGTCGCATTTCGTATAGCGAAATGGCTATGCCGCGCTCGGCAGCTTGCCAGGCAGCCTCGGTCCCGGCCAGCCCGCCGCCGATGATAGTGAGTTGGGGCAGACGCATTGGATGTTGTCTCATCATGTACGGTTTGTTCCAAGGTGACCGTGTAACGGTCACCGACGCTTGTCACGTAAAGTATAGCACACTTTTTTGGCGAAACGAAACAAACCAACCCTAGGGGGCGTTTCAAAATGGGGGCGAATTTCAGTAATACCAGACTGGGCCAGTCTTTTCCAAAAATTCAGGACAGACCCCAACGTAACCGTTACACATTGAGGCCAGCCCATGGCCCAACCCCGACGGAGCTGGGCGATGTCGCAGCCAGCCAACTGCTCTCACCTTTTTCCCCTACCTGTCTGTCCCTAATACGGAACGCCGGCGATAATCCCGATTGATTCACCAGGACAATTCAGCACTGACGCCGCATCGTCACTGTCTGTCGCGCCGGCGGACGCGGGCCAGCCAGAGCCAGCCGCCAACTGCTCCGGCAGAGCCGACCAGACCGATAGAGAGTACAATCATCCCCAAACCCACAAGCAGTGACAGCGCCAGCAGGCGGTGATTGCCGGCATCGGACAGGATCTGGTGCTGAAAGCGACGGGGCGACAGCCGGTCAGGTCGAACTAAAGGGGACCGCTCTCTGAGAGCGGTTAGCGGTTCATGTTCGGTGGTCGCTGCCGGGTCGATGACGGCCGGCCCCGGCGAACTAGGCTCGGTTGCTTGGATTTGCTCCTCAGGGGTTGCCGGTTGATTTAAGCTGGGCTCTGTCTGAGTGGTAGAAACAACTGCGGCTTCAACAAGTTGACTTGCTGCACCCGCAGCCGGGGCAGGTTCCGTTTCAACCTCACCGCCAACCATAAATTGAATACTATCCGTCGCCGCCTTGATTTTGCCGCCCTGGGGGAGA
>JBFGLD010001095.1:0-2802 GCA_041576335.1 Anaerolineae bacterium
GACGGACAAGTCATCGGCTTAGACTTAGGATTGACCGATTTTGTAGTTACCTCGGATGGGCAGCATATAACCAAGCCTAAACCCTTACTCAAAGCAGAAAAGCGGTTGAAACGTCTACAACGTCAACTATCGAGACGAAAGAAAGGGAGCAAACGAAAAGAAAAAGCTCGTCAGTTAGTTGCTCTGCAACACGAAAAGATTGTTAATCAACGCAAAGACTTTCAACATAAACTTAGTCGTCAACTAGTTGAAAAAAATCGTCACATTGGGGTTGAAGATTTGAATGTGAAAGGGATGGTTAAAAACCATCGTTTGGCCAAACATATCGCTGCTGCAAGTTGGTCAGCGTACCTTCGTCAATTAGAATACAAAGGGGCTTGGTATGGCTGTCAGATTGTGAAACTTGACCGCTACTTTCCCAGCTCTAAACGCTGTCACATCTGTGGCTATATCAATCAAGCCTTGACCTTGGCTACTCGTCGTTGGCGCTGTCCAGAATGTTCGACTGACCACGACCGAGATGAGAACGCAGCCAAAAACATCGCACTATTCACTACCGTGGGAACCACGGAAAGTTACGCCCGGGGAGAGAAAGTAAGACCTTAACTTTCCGAACCGAAGGTCAAGGCTGTCTCGACGATCCTGGAAGCTCCCCCACTTCTACTCGGGAGTAGTTCACAACAACAATTAACCCCTTCAAACCGCTGCCGTCACGGTTAACGATCCAATTACACAACCTTAAAAAGATTGGAAAATTTGCAGTAGATACAACATTATTATGTAAGCCAATAAAATTGAGGGTAACCTAATCTGCCAATTAAACATCTCAAACCTCCAAAATTAACCTTATATCCTACCTTTCGACAATAAACTGATAACTAAGGCGGATTAGGTAGGGAGTTGGCCGCCAGATCAGTGTAAATAGATGGTGGCAAGTCCAGCAATTTGAGAATACGACTTTGTAAGGGCGTCAACGGTGTAATATGAATGATCGTCTGTCCAGGCAACTGAACCAGGGACAAAGTAATCTCTTTAAAAGCAGCCAGCAACCGCTCAGTGGTGGGCCGCTGGGTTTGTTGCTTGGGATTGCCTGGGTACAAACCGGCCAAGCCCTCTTGTTCAGCATCCAAAGCACGCCGGGCCACAAATTCAGTCAAGGTCAGAATGCGCAGAGCCAGAGACAAGAGCCGGACCAAGCCTGTGAGATGGTCTTCTCGGTGGAGGTAGACCGGTCGCAAGCCCAAGGGTCGGCCCTTGAGCCGGGCAAAATCGCGTTCGATGGTCGGCGCCCCGCGGTAGGCCAGGAAAGCCTGGGCCAAGGAAAATTGTTCCGCCGGAGCATTGAGGGCATACAAACGCCAACCCAGGGTCCGGTATTGGGCTTCAATGGCTGCCTCATCACGGCTCAGCTGAAGTTGATAGCGTACTTTTTGCTCAGTCCGGGCCGGACGATCTTTGTACTGGCGCACCTGTCGCTGGCTGACTTGCCGGTCATAGCTCACCTGCAGCAAATCGGCCACACGGTGTTGCTGCAAAATCGCCTCGACCTCGGCTTGCAAGGGGGCCAGTTCATTATATTGACGTTTACCGCGTCCAGGGGCTGGGGTCAAAGCCAACAGTTTGTCTGTGGCCCGCTGCAGCCGGCCCTGCAAGCCTCGATAAGCCCTTTGGGCCAAGCTGGGCGAGTAGATCACCAGCACCCGTTCGGTCCATTCAACCCACTCGTCAGCGACCATCGCTGTCAGAGCCCGGCTGATTTCATAGCCTTGGCCGATCAGCTGGGGCTCCTGACCACCATCTGGCTCGCGATAGACATTGACCAGCTCCTGCTCTTCAGCCAACGCCAACTGGACCAGCTCGGTCAACAATTCAGCTTGCGACCCTTTCAAACTCAGCGGCGTCAGGTAGTAATCACCGCCAGCCGCAAGGTGGGCTCGGGTGCTGAGGGCTTCCATCTTGCTGTCGCCGATGTAAAGCAACCCGCTTTGGCCCAGGACCGCTCGCGCCTCCTCAACAGCCGGCAGGTAAAGACCGTCATCAGCGGTATTCCCAGACACAATCTGGGTCACCAACGGTATCCCCAGCGGGTCCAAGCTGGCCAACATCACCTTCAGTTGGACCAAATCAGGCCGATGATCCTTGCTATGACCGTACCGCAGCAGTTGTGTACCCTGCGGGTCGTGATACAGCGAGACCGTCGTACTATCCAATCGGACGCATTCCGGCGACAACTGATAAACCCGGATGGTCCGTTGGCCCAATTCCCGCTCGATCGCGACCCAACTCTGGTCGTCACTCAAGTAACGCAACACATCGCCCAACCGGTCGTCGCTGAAATCGGACACGCTCAACTCCGGCTTGATCAACTGCTTCAGGCTCTCTGGATGTTGGGCCACCCACGGTTCGACGTAACTCAACCGATGATCCGCCTCAGACAAGATGAAGGCCAACCAGGTCACAATGGTTTGGCCCACACTCAGTCCCTGACGTCGCCAGTGGGGCCTGATAATCTCATCAATGATCTCGGCCAGGCCCATCTGCTGCTGTTGTTTGATCAACAGCGGGATATCATCCACCCGCTCCGTTTGTATGTCAACTTCTGCCATAATGACAGAAGTTTAGCCGTATTCTGTTTTTAAGGTAATTTTATTGTCGAAAGATAAGATACTAGGTAAACGGTACGAAATTACCCGCAACGAAGCCCGGACCCCGGACGAAAGCGATTTTGAGTTGTGCCGGGTGGCGATGTCATTTGACCCGGCCAAGCAACAGGATACGGAGTGCGCGAGATGCAATCGTTCC
>JBFGLD010001096.1:0-2796 GCA_041576335.1 Anaerolineae bacterium
CATAGTAAAGGCGGCAAAGATTCCGGCGAGGACGATCCCGTTTAGAAGACCGAAGGTAACGGCTTCAAGGGTAATCACGCCGCCAAGCAGGGGGAGTATTTCCGGCAGACGAAAGAGAACCGTTGTGCCAAAATGAACGGTAAGGGCATTGAA
Source organism: Anaerolineae bacterium (assembly GCA_041576335.1). Taxonomy (GTDB): domain Bacteria; phylum Chloroflexota; class Anaerolineae; order 4572-78; family J111; genus JANQQF01. Next base: position 154 of record JBFGLD010001096.1, read on the forward strand.
CAACGCCGAGGCGATCACGACAAACAGGCCAAATCGCAGGGGTGAGACTGGAATTGGGGCTACTTTCGCTACAGAGCGAACGGAAAAGCTGACAGCCGCCACCCACAGTAGAATCAGTCCCAGATACCAGGGATTGCGGGTCATTGACAGTGAGGCCAGGACCGCGCCGGCCCAAACCAGCCAGGCAACCGGATGGATCACGCGCTTCTCCGGGCAGGCTGTGCGGATCGCTCGTACAGCGGTTGGTAACTGAAATCAAAGCGCTGTTGAAAGCGCCGTAAAGTTCGCAAAGTGGGCAGTCCAAAGGCCAGAATTAAACTAACGTTCGCCACAGAACGGAGGGCGTCCCAGATCAGCGAGGTTGCCAGGTAGAACACGGCGTATCGTTCGAGCGTTTCAACCAGGGAAGTACCCGGCTGCCAAAATTGATCCGCCGGACCGGTAGCAAACGGCCAGAACCAAATGTTCATAATCACCCCATAGAGCAAACCCCAAAAAGCCCCAAATGCGGCCAACACAGACACCTCCAGCCACTTTCCTTCGCCTTGCAGCAGCCAAACGGTCGGACGACATAAAAAAGCTGACATACCAACCCAGCCCGCTGCAAACATTTGATAAGGCAGCCACGGACCGGCCCCACCTGTGATAAGCGCCGAGACCAACACGGTTAAGGCCCCCATCAAAAAGCCAAACCGACCACCGTAAACATAACCGGTCATGATTATTAAGAAGAATATCGGACTCACCCCACCCGGACCCGGTACGGCCACCTCAGCAAAGCGCAAGATCGAATTGAGGGCCACCAAGATTCCCAGCAGAGCTACAAACTTGGTATTGACCGACCGGCCCTGCACTTCTAAGAGCAGGACGATAAAACACAGCCCTACCAGCAGGGACAGCATGAGTGGGGCATCATTAGTATGCGCTTGACCTATCAACGCGTTGTGTTGGCTGATTGGCAGCCAAAACGGGTAGAGAAAGGCGGCAACGCCGATACTCGTAGTCAATCCGTAAATGGTAAGACTGAGAAAGCGTTGTCTCATCCCGTCCTCCGGAGCCACCAGGCTATCCAACCGGCTGCAAGCAGCACAACGGGCAGGACCAAGAAAAGCAGCACAATAAGCGATACGCCGCCATAGACCAGAAAGCTTCGAATTCGACTCGAGCCGCCGGTTTCTTGCTGCCCGGTCGCGGTCGTAAACCGGCGCCGGCTTGGTTGATCATTTAGATCCGCTAGTTGAGTAATAGCCTCCGGTGTAGGGCTGGCCATTAAGACAACCTCCGCGCCGGGAGTCGGAAAAACCGCCGGCGCCGGTAGGGGCGTGTCGGTCGGCAGAAGTATGGGCAGGGCTGTCGGAGTAGGCGTTCGGCCGGCAGCATCCGTCGGCTGCGGCGCGGCCGACGGCGAAGGCGTATTTGGAGGCGTATAGGCGGGCTCAACCAGAAACGGCGCTGCCGTCGGTTGAAGAACCGGCGTCGCCGTAACTGCTGCATTTACGGTAATGGTCAGCTGAGTAATGGCCTCACCGCCCTTACTGCGAGCCACGAGCACGTAGGTCGTTGTCTTAGTCGGGGAGACGCTTTTACTTCCCGGCGCGATCACCCCTTCTTCGGTACCATCATAGCGCAAATAAGCTGCGTCGGCCCCGGCCAGGTTCCAGTTCAAGGCGACACTCTGGCCTGCGTTGATCGTTGAGCGATCAGCCGTAAAATTGTGAATAACCGGCGTGGCCACGGGTTTGGGCGTATCGGTCGGCCGGGGAGTCTGGGTTGGTGGCGGGGTGCGAGTTGGAGTTGGTGTGTTTGTCGCCGGAAGCGGCGTGGGCGTTGACGTCGCTGTTCTGGTTGGGACAGGTACGCAAATTTCGTCAAATTTAAGATCTGGCGGCTCGGAAGCCGACGAGCCGATCTTCCCCGGTCCCCAAACCCAGCCTTCGACATCGCCGTGACCGACCTGGTAACCGGCCGCACCGAGGCCCGAAAATTGCCAATCACCACCGATTAAATGCCAATAAGACCAAAAAATACAGGAGGTGTTCTGCTGACATTGACAAAAACACGTGCTCTGCGGAAAAGTACAACCTTCACTGTCGATACGGCAGACAGCACCCCCAATGCCGCCAGACACGTCAACATTTGTATCTAACCCGGAACGGATTAGCACGTCGTGTCCGGTAATCTTATCCTCCGAAAACTCAATACACTTGGTAATCACTTTGCCATCTCCGTGCACGACGACCAACCCCACCTGATTGGGACCGTCGGCTCGGGCCAGCGCTGAACCGAGCCAAATAAGCGCCAGAGTCAATAATCCAATTGAAATGTGGGGAAAGAAAGTGACATATCCCCGAAGAGGGGTTACCATTCCCAGAGTACGTCTCTTTGTCGACACTTTTACCCTCCAACCGTGCACTGCTCAGTCTAACGACAATCCGACCTGTTACTTTTTCCGGATCACCGGGAGATATAGCGTCGGATATGGATCAGGGCGTAGCGGATAGGTTTTCCCGGCCAACGCCGGTATCGCTTGTGCGGTAGAGAAAAAATTGTCCGCACCAAAAAATAAAAAGGCGCCGGTGCTGTTCTGCATTTCTAAGAGTGCACTCAACGGCGTATGGCCCCCTTTGTCCCAGCTGCTGCCGG
>JBFGLD010001097.1:0-2794 GCA_041576335.1 Anaerolineae bacterium
GAAACCAGGCAATCGGCAGCAAGAGCATAATATACAAGCTGGTTTGCATAACCGGTTTGCTGCCGTAGCGGTCCGCTGTCCAGCCCCACAGGTACGATGACAACAGCGCCCCGCTGTAGGTGCCGATGCTGAGTAAAACGACATTTCCTTCACTTAGGCCAACCTGCTCCTTCATAAAGAGGGGAATGAACGAGATGACTGAGGTGCCGCCAATCGTGGTAAGTCCCAGGGCTCCTAGAAAGAGTAGGAACTCCCGGTCGCGCAGGGCTTGTCCCATGCCGCTTAGATGACCCGCACCGGCCCTCTTTGTTGGAGGTGGTGCGCCACCCGGTACTCGGGAATAGGCCCAGACAGAGAAAAATCCCAGACCGATGCCAATGGCGATCAAAACCATGAAACGGTTGAGGCCTGTTCCCCGGCCGATGACGTAGCTGGCTCCGGCGGTGACAATGATCCCGGCCAGGGTTGATAACATGTTGTTAATCGCGCTGAACTTACCCCGGATTGCGTCCGGCACGGCGTCCTTTTTCCAGGGATAGCCGCCGGTTTCGGCAATGGCCCGACAAATGGCAAAGACGAAAATGACGCCGCCTACCCAAAAAAAAGCTCGTCCCGGCCCAAAGCGTACCACAAAGGAAGGCGTCAGCAGGAGCAGGGCAATGACGAATTTTCGGATAGTCCAGAAGGTGATATAAACTCGCTTAAAGCCCAAACGGGTTACCGCCGGCGCAATCAAGGGTGCGATAATGCCACAGAATGGAATGAGTGACAGCAGCAGCCCGATTTGGCCCGCCTCTAATCCCAGTTCGTCGAGAAACAGGATGAAAACCGTCCCGGAAAATGTCAGCAGAAAAAAAGCAGTGTTTAGAATATCAGCCGTGGCCAGCCATGGCAGGCGGTTTATTTTTTCAACATCGGTCAGGGTAGAAGTCATATTTCGTGAGCTGGCGCCATGGGCGCGAAAAAATCGTTAGGCATGTTGCTTGACGGGATCAAAATCCTCAGACATAAACAAGCCAAACGTTCTTATGCCGGTGCACTATAGAACCACTTGAAGCCCCATTTTGAAGGGACAATCCTAATCGCTTATTCGAGAATAAATAGATGCAACCGCCCGCCATCAATATCCTGAATATGGGCGGGAGGCCGGTCACCGAGCCAGGCCTGCAGCGCTTCTTCGGCTGGTGTGGTGACGGCGGCATCGGCGTCGAAAATCCAGAGCACGTCGGTTTGTGCAGCGATAGTGCTGAGCAGCGCTGCAGTGCGGTCTGCAGCGGATGCGCCGGGTAAACTGTAGTCGTCGAGCATATAAAACGTGTAGTTGTGGCGCAAGTATGGATAAAACCAATCGTACGTCGCATGACTATTCAGCAGGAGTGCGCCCGTTACTTGCTCTCCCTGAAGCCGGGTGATGGTGGCAGCATAGGGGCTTTGGCCATGGCGCAGCTCAAAATAACTGCGTCCCAATTGCAGGCCGGCAGGTATGCCGGCCAGCAGTATAAGGACGACAAAGATGGCCAGCCCCCATGCCCGAATTTTTGCCAAGCGGGAGGTTACAAGTTGGGGCCAAATGAGCAAAAGAAATTCAGCGGCGAGCACAGCCAATAAAAAGGTGCGAATCAAAATAGTCGTGGCGAGAAGCCAGCGATCCTCCGGAAAGATAATAAAATAAAAGTTACCTTCGATGATGTTTGCGATACTTAGAATGACGGCATACGTAATGCCACGCAAGTTCGGCAGCAGCAGGGCAATAAAAAAGAGCGGCCAGCCCAGCCACTGGGGGCTATAACCTTTGGACCAGAGCATAAATAGAGACAGCGTAAAACCGACAAAGGCTGTCGTATTCAGCGGTTCCTTCCAATTCAGCGGCCGGGTATAAAAGACAGCGAATATTAGTCCGAATCCGGCCGTAACCAGCAGCCAGGGGATACGCGTCGGCGGTGCGTCACCGGGCGTCCAGGTCAGGTCACGCATGTCAAGCGGAATAACGCCATAATCGTAGTTGCCGACGATCAAAGCCCAGATCGTTTCCCAAGCTTGACGGGCACCGGTGATTTGCTGGGGTCCAAAAATGAGAGCGGGATTCAGAAGGTAAAACGGGGTCGCGATTATGAAAACGGTGACCAGGAAGATACCCAAATAAATGATAGTGCGCGACAGATCGAAGGGAATAATGATGGACACGTGGCGCCCGGAAGCTGGGGGATTGGAAGACCGTGTTGTTGCCGGTACGGGATGTGTTATGATCGCTAATTGTCTATTTTTGATTTCGAAATAATACCTGATTCTTGATATCTGCTGAATCGCTACCGGTATCAGGATGAGCGGAATAAGCTTGATCATAAAACCAATTCCGGTGAACAAGGCGCTCAGGTAAGGTCGTTTTTGTAACAGCAGATAAAGGCTAAGCAGAAAGAAGAATAGCGGATAACTTTCGAACCAACCGGTTAGGGTGTAGACCGGTACGAACAGAGCTGCGTAAATCCAGCAGGGGCGGAGTTGAGAATTTGTAATGGGAGAGTGACGAATTTGATTGCTGCCTTTACCGGCCGTAGCGGCTTGCCGGGGTGGCCATGGGCCGGTTGGGATATGTGCCGGCTCAACCGGAAACAGTTTTATGGCAAACAGGTATAAGAGGATAAAGTTTCCAATTTCAAAAAGCAAGAAGAAGCCGCCCAGCAGCAGGGTGAACCCTAGGTTTGGAAACTCCCAGGGCGGTAGCAACGCACTTAGCTGGTAAATAAAAATCATCACGGCCGGAAATAGGGGCGGATAAGTCGTCCACAAAGTGTCA
>JBFGLD010001098.1:0-2788 GCA_041576335.1 Anaerolineae bacterium
GGCTGATGGTTCTGTGGTGGCTAAGACCGATACAAAGACGGATCTGAAGGGCCAGCTCGACCCAGGACGTATGGATTTTGCCATGTTCAAAGGAACTTATGCCGTTGAAGTTCAGGGCGCAACCAGCGAAGTGGCCACAGGTATTACCCCGGATTACGGGGTGAATGAATCGTGTGGCGAAGATGCCACAGCCAACTCGCTCTTCCATATCTCGTTTGAAGTTATCTTTGAAAGAACATTTTAGCCCAAAAATTTCCCGCTGTACCGGTAGGCGCCGACGTGTTCGTTTTAGGGAGGCCAACCGATAAAGACGGTCGGATTGGCGTCGCCCGACTGATTGCCGTTTTACCCAATTAAGTTTCTAATCTTTCACTGTAAGTAAGTGCTGCGGTACACTCCAGGCGCTGTTAGGTAGCGCCTGGAGTTTTGTTTCTTCATTAATTGTGGTTATACTATCAATACCGCGACCGCAAATACCCGATAAACAAAAATAATCCGGTCATATTGATTGATGAGGGCGAGTAGAAATTTACCCAAACCAGGTAAACTCGTCGGTTAACCGGGGAGTAAATCTGGATTTTTAAGAAATGAGGTTCTAAGAGGTTGATGAGAAAAGAAACCTATAAAAAATCTAAGCTCGTTTTAATGATTTATGCGCTTATTGTCTTGGCCGCGATCTCACCTGATTATATGTTTGCCCAAGAGACGATTAAAGTGATCGACCAGGGTTGGAAAGCCGACTTTCGGGACCATATCACGTTTACTCTAACTGCGGAAAGTACGTCTGAAATTGTCAAAGTAAATTTGTTCTACCAAGTGGTAGGACAAATTGCGTCTTCCCGAAACGATGCCGAATTTACGCCGGGGACAACTGTTAACGCCGAATTTGTAATCGACCAGACTGACCCGTCCAATTACTCACCTCCCGGTACCGAGCTGCAATATTGGTGGAAAATTGTCGATGCTGGTGGCAACGAAATCAAAACTGATAAAGAAACGCTTATTTATCTGGACGATCGGTACGACTGGAGAAATCTTGAGAATGAACGTCTGACGCTTTACTGGTACGAGGGGGACGATGATTTTGGCCAAAGCCTCTTTGAGCGGGCCAATACTGCCCTGAATACATTAGAGACAGATATGGGAATTACGCTGGAGAATCCCATCAAAATATTTATTTATGGCAGTCACCAAGATTTGTTGAGTGCCCTGCGGACGAGTGCCCAGGAATGGACAGGCGGTGTGGCCTTTACCGAATTTGGGGTTGTGCTAATTGGCATTCACCCCAATCAACTTGATTGGGGGCTTAACGCCATGACTCACGAGATGACACACCTGGTAATTCACCAGGCCACCGATAATCCATTTGGTGATTTGCCGCGGTGGCTTGATGAAGGCATTGCCGTGTATAATGAAAATCCGAATGAGCTGGATCAAGATTTTCGCTCAATATTTGAGCGGGCCGTAAACAGTAACGAGTTGATGACGCTGCGTACGCTTTCCAGTCCCTTCCCCGGCGATCCGTTAGAGGCCAACTTGGCCTATGGCCAGAGCGGCGCGGTGGTGAAGTTTATTATCGACACTTACGGTTCTGAAGCGATGGCCAATTTGCTCAGCATTTTTGCTGAAGGCGCGCTTTACGATGAAGCTCTGGAGCAGGCTCTCCATGTGGATACTGATGGGCTCGACAATGAATTTCGGACAAGTTTGGGGCTGCCGCTACTACCTGGTACTGAAACGAGAACGACGCAAGACGAGCCGGCTCCATCCGAGTTAACCATTGCCGAACCGGACCCGAACGCGGAAAGCGTGGTTGAAGTTGAGGAGGAATCTACCGAAGCTGAGGTGGGCCTAGTGGAGCCCGTTCCAAACGAGGCTGCTGCCCCGGAGGCAGTATCTGTCGAAGGTGCTACGGCCAATGCTTCGGATCGAGAAACCGTAAGCGAACGGGACTCAACCGGGCTGCTGTCTTGCCTGGCCGGATTGTTGCCGTTTGTAGCTATCGGTGCCGCCGTTCTTCGGCCGAAAAGTTGGTGGTCTTCTGAGCAAGAAGCTCTTTGAAATTCTTACATTGCTTTATAAGTCATCACGTTCTTCCCAGCCGTGCTCGCCAATAAGTGGCACAAAAGCGACGGGGATTAGCTTGGTCTGCACAATTTTGTAACCCCAGCGTTGAAATTGAATCAATTGCTGCTTTCGCTTGGGACCGACAGGGGCGATAAGCTTGGCCCCATCTTTGAGTTGGGCGGTCAGGGGCGCAGGAATTTCCGGCGCAGCGGCGGTGGCGATAATGCCGTCATACGGGGCATGCTCGAGCCAGCCGTAGCCGCCATCACCCACCTTAATCTCTACGTTTTCGATTCCAAGCCGCTGTAAGCATGTTCGGGCCGTCTCAGCCAGAGGCTCAATACGTTCGATGCTATAGACGTTTTTGACCAACTGGCTCAAAATAGCGGATTGGTAACCGGAGCCGGTGCCTATCTCGAGTACTACCGCGCGGCCATCGCGAGGTAGTTCGAGCACCTGGGTCATATAAGCGACGATGTAAGGTTGCGATATGGTTTGATCGAAGGCGATGGGTAATGGCCCATCTTTGTAGGCAGAGTCCCACAGCGACTCCTCCACAAAAATGTGTCTTGGTATGCGACTCATGGCCTCTAATACACGCCGGTCAGTAATGTTGCGGGCAGCCAGCTGTTCTTTAACCATAGCCGCCCTGGCACTGGTCAATGCAGGGTCTTTGGGCACCATAATACAACCTTTCACCCTATTAAATCACACTCCTTAA
>JBFGLD010001099.1:0-2785 GCA_041576335.1 Anaerolineae bacterium
GATCGCCACCGTGGCATTGGCTGCACCCGGCTTCACCTTCGAACAAGGCCAGCCCAGCCTGGGCTTCTGCGGACAGGGCCGCGGTGTCGCCGGCCAGGTAACGGTCGTAAGGCGTGGCCGCAGAGTTGAGCGTTTGAACATAGGCAGCGACGGCGTTTAACGTCCGCCCAAAGCTGGGACCACTGCCGAAGGCCTGGTTGAATAACTCAACGTAGGCCGGAACCTGGTTGAGGCGTTCGACCATAAGCCGTCCGTCATTGCTCATAAAGTGGGCCTCAGTTAGATGGTCTCGAACCAGGGTGGGCATATCGCCCCCATCCATCCGCCCGTCCCAGTAAAGATAATCGTTGTAGGCCGTATTGTAGAGCGAGGGTACATTGCGAAAGTACTGGGTCGAAGGATATCCCTGGCTCAAGGCTTGCCCGTCACTAAAGGCCTTATCCGGCTGGTGGCAGCTAGCACAACTGAGCGAATTGTTGTTGGAAAGGCGGGCATCGAAAAAGAGATATTTACCGAGGGTAATCTGCGCCTCGTTGGCCGCTTCCTTGGGCAGCGGGATAAATGGTTCTAAGACCGATTCTGCCGGCAGTGAGACCTCAATGGCCGCCGGCGCGGCAGCGACCTCAACCAGGGGCACGGCTTGATCCGTACCCAACACGGCCAGGTAGCTGACGATCGTTTCCAGATCGGCCTGGCTCAAACTCGCGGCAAAGCTTTGCAGCATGACCCCTTCGGGGCATTCGCCGAGCGGGCATTCAGGCGCGATAAAGGCGTTCGGATCCAGAATCGACTCGCGGATGTAATCCTCGACGCCGGTCCCAGAAATTCGGGTAGCCGCTTGTACCCCGATGTCCGACAAATTTGGCCCGACCTGCCCGTTCGCACCGGGTATACCGGGTATCGTGTGACAGCCGGCACAGCCGCCCTTGTTAAAGGCGGTCACAATTTCAGCCGGCGCAGAGGGCTCGACGATGGGCTCTAAGGCCGCGGTCGTTATGGTGTCCGGTTCAGCCGGGGCCACTGCTTCGGCCGGCGGCTCGGTTACCTCGGCCTCGGCTACCTCTGCCTCAGCCGTGCCCAAAGTGGTCAGGTAGCTGACGATGGATTCGATCTCTGCCACTTCTAGCATAGGCTGCGGCATCGCCCCGGGAGGGCAAGGCCCGGTCGGGCACTCGGGGGCGGTGAAGGCATTGGGCTCATTGAGGGACTCCCGAATATACGCTTCGGCCGTATAACCCTCGCGGCGCGTGGCTCCGTCAACGCCGATATTTGACAAATTTGGCCCCACCTGTCCGACAGCCCCGGGCAGACCGGGAATGACGTGACAGGCTGCGCAGCCACCCTTGTTCATAGCCGCGGTGGCCGCCGCCTGGTCCACGGGCGCTCTGACGACCTCAGCCGGGGCTGCTTATTCTTGCGTTTCGGCCGCTTCCTGCAGGCTAATTGTCGACGGTCGTATCATCATTACCCAGACGACTACAAACGCAACAAAAACCAAAAGTAGGGCCAGGACAATCGGCAAGAATAAGTTCTGGCTCTTATTGTTATCCTGCGTCACGATTTCATTACCTCCTCCTATCGCAAAATATCGGACTCCCCCATTGATTCAGGAGGACCTCCGGACCGGACAGGTTGCTTCGCGTCAAACTTGCCATGCCTTCAGAAGTCCGAAAAATATAGTCAGCTCAGGAGATCTATTTATTTGTGAATCGTTCGAATAAAGGCGACGATATTGATCAAATCCGCGTCGCTGAGGGCGGGATTGCCGCCTTTGGGGGGCATAGCAACACCGGTTGTGTTCAACGGATCGCTCGGATCGCGGCCAACTTTCACAAATTCGACCAACTCCTGATCGGTCTTGCCGGCAATGAATTCGCTGGTGGTCATATCCTTGCCCAAACCCGGAACGCCCTCGCCGACCTGGCCGTGGCAAGCAACACAGGTCGATAAAAACTTCTCCTTGCCGGCGGCCGGATCTCCGGCGGGAGCTTGGGCCAGGTCATCTTCAGCCTGAGCAGGCGCTTGCTGATCTGCACTTCCGCTGCTTTCAGAGGGACTGGCTCCGCCACCGCAGGCGGCCAGCAAAAAGGCTGACAAAAGGGCAAGCGTTATGAGTAAAAAAAACGTGTTTTTCATTATAAAATATCTCCTATATTTGATTAGTGATATTCGTCCTCAATGTATATGACAAATGTCACCTAAAAATGTGGGACCGGCTGGGTAAACCGGGTATTTTAGTGAGCGTGCTCCCGGTGCTCGCCCAACATCATCCCGTCATCTTCTTGGTAATAGGCTAGCACCTCATCAAACGTTAGAACTTGGCCTTGCCATTCGGCAGCCGTTGTTTCGGCTTGTTCGCGTGTCTTGCAGGCGACTAAACCAAACAGCATGGGAGTCGGCATATCCTCAGCAAAAACATAATAAGCTTTCTCGGCTCGAATCCAGGCCGTGTCTTCGTAGTCGTGCACAAAAAAGGCAGTCACACTTTCTTGCTGCTCCAGATGAGTCTTGAACATACCGCCCACATCATCAAAGATGCGTTCCTCACCCGCCTGCGTTATATAACCGGCAGCGTAGCGCTCATCGCTAATGATCATGCCGCAAAATTCACAGATATCTTCGCCATAGTGGATAACCGGGGGAGCGGGTTCGGCCGTTGTAGTTGGGCCGCAGGCCGAAAGGAGTGCAAGCAAAGTTACTGATAACAAGATTATGGACCCTCTACGATTGCGTCGGAGGTGGCTCATGAGGCGTGGCTTTTTAGACAATATATACGCGATACCCC
>JBFGLD010001100.1:0-2783 GCA_041576335.1 Anaerolineae bacterium
CAAGAAAGAGAGCTGCAGATACTCGGTCGTAGGATAATTGACGTAGGTAACAAGGCCATCAGGATCTTCGGCCTTTATGGCCTCATACATTTGGCGAAGGAAGCGCTCTACACGACGACGGCCGAGCCACCGCGCGATCGAGGCCGGGATCTCGTTGCCAATAGCGTAGCAGAGGAGAGCCGGGTGACCGCTACAACTGCGCACGCTGGCGCGCAACAAATGCTCTACATTTGGGGCATCTTCCCGGTCGATGAGGTAGCCAATATACTGCTCCACAGACAGACCCACCATGACGTTTAGACCGTGTCGCTCTGCAATGTCAAGCAGCGAACGCGGCGGGGTAGTGTGCGGAATGCGAACCGCATTTATACCGTTTGCGGCCATAAAGGCAAAGTCGCGCTCGATAACTTCTGGATTGTGGAACTCGTTGCCGTTCTTTTCTGGGCGAAACGCCCCGTATGTCACGCCGCGAATATAAAGCTTCTCATCACCGCGATAAAGGAATTTGCCCTGAATACTCGGCCGGACACCAGCTGTGATAGACGGCGACTCAAAAGGGGGTATGTGATCGGTCATCGTGCTTTTCATTTGGAGCAAGAGCGTCAGGACTCCTTTCCTTGTCGGGAGCGAAGGCATTAATGAATAAGCGCACCCTGTGAATTGTTCTCGAACTCAGTAGCCCCTGCTGTGTGGGCATAGTCTTGTCAACATAGAATTGAGCGATTGGGTGAATCTCCCATTCTGCAGCATCTTTCAACCCAGACCAGTCCCAGCCTGAGTTGGGACGAAGCCACGGGGTTTCGACGATGCAGCCTGTGCTTTCCGGCCTAACGACATTTTTATGGCCGGCGATTAACGGCGTTATGTCAACCAATATTCGGGACTTAAAACCGGGGGGTTAGGCCAGCCCTCATATTTTTAAGATAATGGAGGATTAATCAGTAAACCGTTTGCTAGCTGGTGGAACAGAGGTCGATCGGGGGTTTAGAAGTTTTTTGGCAAATTGAAGTTTTGGGCTTGCATCCTTGTAGTATAAGATGCTTCACGTTCAATGTCCACTATCCTATGACATATTTCAAGTTATACGAACGGCGGACCTAATTGCAGGAAGACTAGGCAAATTTATTTACGCTAAACAGCGTAACGCATCGACGTGAGGCCAAGGTTGTTCAGATTGGCTCCGGGGCATCTTGGTCTCTTCGGGCCACCAGGCGAACCGTGAACCACAGAAATATGAGCATGCCGACCAGCCGGCCGGCGCCGCTCAAGCCAAAAATCAGCTTAAAGCTAACGGCGTCGGCCAAATAGCCACCCAATATCGGGCCCACGACAGCGCTGCTAAAAACCGCGGTTTGATACAGGGCCACCGCCCGGGGGCGCTGCTGTTCCGGGGACAGTTTCAGTAGTAGGTTGAAGTTGGCCAGGTTATAACCGGCCCACAAGAAGCCACCGCACAAATTGATAAAAATGACGTGCCAGGGTGAAGTAATTATCATCCAGACTAATGGCAGGCCGGGAATCAACAGGCCGGTCACGGTTTGGACCCAGAACGCCCCTTTTCTGTCAAGGAGGCGGCCGAACAAAAACTGCCCGCCCAGGGCGGATAAATTGGTGGCGCCGGTGGCAATACCGACGATCAGCGTGGTTGCGCCCAGTTCTCTAACCAAATAGACGTTAAAAAAAGGTGCGGCGATCTGCAAGGCCAAGTTCCAAATAAAGGCGCTTGCTACCAGGCCCAGGAACCCGGTGCTTGTGACGACAGCTCGGCGCAAATCGTCACGTTGAAATTTTGGGTTAGGCACCAACTCCGGAGCCGGCTCGGGGATGCGTTGGAACGACAACGTGCTCAACATGCCGAAGATGAAGGCCAGCAGGAAAACAAACTGATAGCCAAGCAAAGAGAAATCTAGCCAGCCATTCCCGCTGTTGATCAGCCAGCCGGCCAAAGGCGCAACTATCAGGGCAGCAACGCCCATAGCCATATTGCGGCTGCCAAAATAGCGCCCGCGCATAAAATCGGGCACCAAATCGGCGACCATAGCCGTCCAGGCCGGGTTACCGAAGTTACTCATAAAAGCACGCAGGCCGTTCAAGGCGAGAATGGCCCAGATGGCCAGGGCTGGTTGATGGATGAGAAACGGGAGGCAGGCCAGTCCTAATAAGGCTAAACGGCCGATACCCCCACCACTCCATAAAATAACCGGTTTTCGCCTCCCGACCCACTCGGCCATCTGCGCTCCGGGAAAAAGGGCGATGGCTCCCAGCAGGTTAGCTGTGGCGGTGACTAACCCAATCTGGCCGTTGCTGGCACCGTAGGCCAGGGCAAACAGCACGATAAAGCCCAGAAAAAAGTTCTCGCTGATGGCACTAAAGAGACCGTCCAGCCAAAAATAGCGCAAGCCTGCCAGATTGCCCGGGGCCAGGGGCTGCGCAGCCCCTTTTTCCAGCCGCTGATCAAGCGGTTTGGCCAGGGCGTCCCAATTCCAGCGCTGCGGGCGCAGGTGGTCAACCGAACTGATCCGGCGTTGGATAATATGGCGACGCCACTGGCTGCGGGCACCGCGGCCGTGGCGCTTGGGGGATGGAGATGACAGCTTGACCTCCTTTAAGGCGGGTTATCCGGTTCCGGGTGTCGCTGCAAGTGACGAACCGGCGAAAAGAGTAGCCATAAACACGCGGACAAAATTCTAAAGGCGGCGGCGAGCGGAATCGAAAAAAGGAGTAGTGCCCGGCCAAGGTCGGCCACGATCAGGATGGGCCGGCGGCGCAGCCGGTCCACCCAC
>JBFGLD010001101.1:0-2776 GCA_041576335.1 Anaerolineae bacterium
GGGCCTATGCCCCCAACGCGGCCGAGGATTACGCCGCGGTGCTGTCCGAGGTGGTCCGGAGGATCGGCCTATGAAAACCCTGGACGATGTCAAAAGCATGATTAGAGAGCTCGACCCGTACCTTGACGAGAGCGACCCCTTTTTCGAAGCGGCCGTGATTATGCTCTCAGCCCTTGGTCGGCGCAGACGAGCAGGCCATTACCCGGTTCAGCGGGATCCCCCTCGAGCGAATTGAGCCCCGCGCCCAAAAACTGCGCCGGAGCGGCCTGTGGCGCGGCAGGCGGACCATCGCCCGCTGGGATGACGAAGCGCTGGGGGATATTTCATTTTGGATCGATACCCTCATTGCCGAGGGCTTGCTGGAGGTTAACCATGACTAGACGCTCGGCGCTCAATCAGAGCCAATCTGTGGTTCAGCGCCTGGTCGGCGAGGCCCAGGCGGCCCAGGAGGCTGAAAAGAATGACGGCCGGGGCCGGGCCGCGCACGGCGGCCGGTTAGGTCAGGACCGCAACAAGCGCCACAAGGTCACCGTCGAGATGTCCCCGCAGCGGCAGCGGGAAATGCGCGCGATGGCCCAGGCCGAGAGCATCTTTCCGGCCGACGTGGTCAACCTGGCCGTGGCCCGGCTCTACCGGGCCTGGCAGGCCGGTGAAATCGACCTGCACCCTATGAAAATACCGAGCCGAACGCCTCGGGTCGATTGGCGACTTGACGAAAATGAGTTTTTTTCATGACCCCGCCAGCTTTGAAGCTGGCGTTAAAGCCGGGGTAATGCTGGCGTAACGCTGGCGTGATGCTGGCGTTGAAGCTGGCGTGATGCTGGCGAAGCGCTCGCTCAGATGGCCTGAGCGGGCCGTTACAGCACGAAACGGGTTATCTTACCGGATCTGAAATATCGGCCCGCAGTGGGCCGCCTAATGGGCTGAGGTTGAGAGGGCGGACCCTATGATCTACACGACCCCCGACAACCACAATCTGATCAAAGATAAAGACAGGTTCCTCCAATCTTTCTGGGGCCAAATCCTCACCCCCAGCAGCTACGCGACTGCGCCAAAAGCGAGCCTTTGGTGCGCCGACAACGAAGCGTTCACCCGGAGGTTTAAGGTTTGGCGCTTCTTTCGCTGGCTCTGGAAAATGCGGCCTCATCGAAAAAGCTGCCTCTTTGTGGCGGTGCCTGATGTGGTTGGGGACGCCAGAAAAACGCTGTGGCGCTATCTCATCTTTGCGCCGCTGATCAAACTACTAGGCTATCGCGCAGCCTTCGTTGCTCAGGATGGACAGGAGTCGTTGTGGTTTCCACCCTTCGACACCCTCTTCGTGGGCGGCTCGACCGGTTGGAAGTTGAGCGAAAAAGCCGACTGTTGTATCCGCGTCGCTAAGCAGCGCGGAGCCTGGGTTCACGTTGGCCGGGTCAATTCTCAAAAACGGATGCGCCACTTCAAACTGGTTGGGGTCAACAGCGTCGATGGCACCTCGCTGACCTACGCTCCGGGCCGGGACTTCTGGCGCTTTCAAAAAGCTCTCTTGCAGCCAACGCTGTTTACGTTGGAGACAGAAACATAACCGCCCCCCATCCTTGGGTGGGAAAGGACTCATCTTCATCTCCCGACCGTTAGCTTGCGGCTCGGCCAACCGGTGCCGGCCCCACCCATCGTGGAATCTGGCCCGACTCGCTCGGCGGACCCCAACACCCTGCCGGACACTGCACCGGCAGCGTGTTGTACCGGTTTCTCAATCCGACCGCTGTCGGCGACGTCTCGACCGCTTGGTGCTGGCCCGGACGATAACCCGAAGGAGGTCTGCTGACATAACCGGTACGAGCTCAATGTCGCCGTTGACAAGGCCGGTTAGAGAGGCAAGTGGGCACAGCAAGTTGATGAGCGAACCGATCTCACTCCCATGCTCAAAAATCGGTGATTGGCCCCCTATGATTCTAGGACGGCTAGTGACACCTGCCTTCGAAGGCAGCGTTCCTCCTAGGACGAATCCCGGATGCTCTACCTAAAATGACAACCCCATTTCTGCCTGGATCCGCAGTCTAGGCCAGACAACGATCAAGTGTCCGGCACTGGGCAAATCTGGAAGCGCCGGCGGGCCAATAGTATCAGGGGGCTGCCCCGTTATCCTCAAGAGTATAGTTGATCACGAACAGTATGTCCTCGACTTGTTCAGGATTCAGCCGTTTTTTGCCGTGACGTTCCGCGACCAGACTTGAGGTAATCGGCGCCAAGTCCGCCTCTTTGAGCGTTAATTTTAGCGTTTGAGGATCTTGATCGAGCCTGAAGCCATCGGTACTGGTCAAGGCCGGGTGACCGCCGTCGGCTGTTAACGTTTGAGTTGTTGCCCCACCCAGGCTCACGCGCGTCATCAACTCGGCGCCGGCCCCGGATAAGGTGGGATCCTGGAGCAATAAAACGACGGTAATCTTATGAATTACCAGCCTATACTCGCGAAACATAAACGGAAATTGGCGCTTGTCAAGCGTCAGGGCGAGTTCATGTCCGTCCGCCTCTTCTAGTGGATGCAGGAAGCGGTGCCAATCGGCCGAGAACTCATGCTTGAGGCTGATCACGCGGGCCAGTCCTCTTTCGCCGGCGGCCAGGACGACTTGGTTCAATAGATCCGAGAGAGTCTGCTTGGTAGCATTCCTCAAAGCCGAGCCGCCCTCTCTGGCGGTGTAACGTACGTGGAAGACAACATCCGAGATCGTATCGTAGTCGAATTGGGGGAACTTATCAAACAGCGGCAGCTCGATCTGCCACACTCCCTCGAGCA
>JBFGLD010001102.1:0-2773 GCA_041576335.1 Anaerolineae bacterium
CTGCGCTCTAACAGTCCTTCGTACGTGCGACGTCCGGCTGATGAGGAATTGTTCCAACTCGCTATGTCCGGAAAATTTTGCTACGTTCTAGCCAGCCGCCAAATGGGCAAATCGAGCTTAATGACCCGTATTGATATTCGGCTGCAACAAGAGGGCGTCTGCACCGTAAAAATTGACTTGACCCAATTGGGCACAACCGGCGTAACGGCCGACCAGTGGTATTTGGGCCTGCTGACGTCGATCAAACGGAAGCTGGGGCTGTCGGTCGACGTTGAAGCATGGTGGGCGGAGTGGGCCTTTCTCAGTGTTGTCCAACGCTTTACCACCTTCCTGCACGATGTTGTTTTGGCTGAAACGGATCGCCAAATTGTCATTTTTATTGACGAGATTAACACAACGCTTAAACTAAAATTTAGCGATGACTTCTTCGCCGCCATCCGCGCTATCTACAATGCCCGCGCCGATGATCTCGAATTAAATCGCCTGACGTTTGTCTTGCTCGGCGTCGCCACCCCCTCAGACTTAATTGAAGACACGGCTCGTACACCGTTCAATGTTGGCCATGGAGTCGATCTGCGTGAGTTTAGCCGAAAAAGTGCCCAAGTCCTGCAAGAGGGACTGGACCAGTTTCATCCGGGACAGGGTACAACTATCCTGGACCGGATTTTTTACTGGACAGGCGGCCATCCTTATCTAACCCAAAAGCTATGCCAGTCGGCCGCCAAAGCCCGGCGAGCGGTTTGGACCGCCGCCGAGGTGGATAGTCTCGTACACAATCTGTTTTTCTCTGAGAAAGGGCAGCGAGAAGCAAATCTGCAGTTTATTCGCACTAATATTCTTCACCATCCTGAACGCGCTCGATTACTCAGCCTCTATGGTCAGGTCTACCAGGGCAAACAAATAGCCGAAGACAAACGCTCCCGTGAACAGAACTATCTGCGTCTCTTCGGTCTAATCGGGGCCGAAAAGGGCAGACTGCACGTTCGCAATGAGATCTATCGTCGCTCATTTGACGTGGCTTGGGTCAAGGCCAACTCACCAACCGATTGGAAGCGACGGTATACCATTGGGGCTACTTTGGTCATTCTATGCTTAATCATGGCGCTGGGCATTTTTATGTGGCGGCAAGGGCAAAATACAAACGAAACCCTTATCGAGATCTTTGTAAATGGCTTTAATACGAATGAACCGACGCTACGCCTGGTAAATTTGGCTAATTTATTTGAACTACGGGCTGATGACCAAGCACGCGCATTGTTTGGCGCGCTTCCTTTGGAGGAACAAATAGCTATCTTCGGTGCTGCTACGCCGAATTTGCAGTCGCAAGTAAGAATCAGCATCCAGGGGCTTTATACTAATTTACAAAATAACGAGGCGGATACACGTCTGCTAAAAACGATGCGTACGGCGCTGGCCCAGTTGGATGATTCTGATCCGGAAATTGCCGATTTAAGCGACGAGATTGACTTTTGGCTGGCGGGACGAGCTGCTGTAGCCGAGGAAAATTACGACAAAGCTTTAGTAGCCTATAGCACCGCTATTGGTAAAAATGATCAGAATCCGGCCACCTACTTTGAGCGAGCGCTGGTGTTCGCCGCCAGAAAGGGTTATCGCGATGCCTTGGAGGATTTCGAGACGGCTCTAGATCTGGACGGAGAGCAGCAGCTCGAATATCGGTCTGAAATTTATTTTGAGCGAGGTACGGTCTTTGCCGCTATGCAGAATTACGATCAAGCGTTGGCCAATTTGGATAATGCGCTTAACCTAAGCCCGACCCCGGCCATTTATCTAGAACGGGCCTTGGTGTTTGCGGCGATGGGTCAAAATATTGAGGCGCTGACCGACCTTGAAACCGTATTAAACTTCGATACGACATGGGTGCCGCAGGTGCAGCAGGTCCTGGACGCAAATAGCCAACTGGAAGAAGCGTTGTGGCGTGAAAAGGAGGGGCGCTCAATTCTAGCAAGTTTCGTAGCGTCACCAGCGCCTGTATCCCTGCCAACCGCTACCCCCCTCTCTTCGTCCACGCCCGCGCCTACCGTAACAATTACGCCTCTGCCTGTAGTATCAAACACCTCCACGCCGCTTCCCGGGCCAACCGAAACGCCTTTCCCTCAAACCGACTACATCATCTATGTCCAAAGCAATTATCAATACCATAACCTGGGCCTGGGCACATCCGGCGACGAACCAATCAATGCAACCATCTTAAGCAAAGCCAGTGCTCCCGCGTGGTGTAGTGGGGGAAATGAAGTGGCCTTTTTTGCAGAGCCGGGTGTTGGAGCATTAGATACGGGGATATGGATCGCCAAGTACCGGGACCATGAGCTGCAAGACGAAAAATTACTGCTTGGCATCGATCACGTTCAAAACTTGTCCTGTTCGCCAATGGGTGACAAACTAGCCATCGAAATAATCTTGAACCCGAATCGACCGCTGGCCGAATGGGAAACGCAGGTGCAGGTCATCTACGCCAACCCGGAACGGTCTGTTATTGAAATCGATAAATTTCCCGGTAAGCAACCAGCCTGGCGAAATAATAACCAGTTGGTCTTCAACACCTGTGAGGGGAGCGCGTGCGGGCTGTTTTCGATTAATTGTATCGCCGATAATTGCGACTATCCCGGTAAAACGCAGCTCACCACTGAAAGCACCGACAGCTACCCGACCGCCTCTCCATACGGTTTCGCCGTAGCGTTTAGCCGAAAGACAGGTAAAAATTGGGATATATATCTCTTGAGACCTGGCGCTGAGCCACGCAATCTAACCAGTA
>JBFGLD010001103.1:0-2762 GCA_041576335.1 Anaerolineae bacterium
CCCCTCACTGCTGCTTCATTGAGCCCGCTCGCAGATGTGTTTGGTTCCGCATTTGCCAACGGGCGGAACAACGAGGCAACCTGGACAGCCTCTTAGAGATAAACGCCCCGCTAGATCCCGGCCGCTTTGGTTGCGAGTCTCTCTTGAGCGACTATCGACCCTGGCGCAGACGAAGCCGGGGGCCTCATTTACGGAACCTGATCACAAACCCGGCAGAGTTCAAGGCCGATTGGGACGCATTCCGCTACGAATTGCGGCAGCCAGACTGGTGGCAGGGCGACAGTCAATATCATCCGCCTGGATATAGCGAGCCGGTTTCAATACTCGAAGCGATGTTGGGCAACGGTCAGTTTCCTATCACGGCTGAGGTGGCTCCACCTATGGAACCTACGGGTGAACGGATAGCTCAAGTTGCCAAACGCCTCAAAGGTTATGTTGCTACAGCTAACTTTACCGACAACCCTTTGGGTGTGCCCCGTATGAGCGGCCTCGCCTGTGCGCTTCATAGCCTGGAGAATGGTCTGGAACCGGTATTACAACTACAAACTCGGAACCGAAGTCGTTATGATATTGGGTCTGAAGCAGTCGGAGCGGCCGCCGTGGGCGTGCGTAACATATTGTGCCTGGCCGATGACATCGGGCGACTAGGCCCCGGGCCACGTCCTCGACCTGAGTTTAATGACCTGGACGCCGTGCAAGCTGTTTGGATGTTGCGACGGCTGCGTGACGAGGGGGTCACGATTGATGGTGAGTCTATTGACGTCCGCCCCTGTTACTTTTTGGGTGCGGTCGCATCACCCTTTGCTGCGCTGCCCCGTTACGAAGCGATTGTCACCGAAAAGAAGATCAACGCCGGCGCTCAATTTTTGCAAACCCTACCTGTCTTCGATCTGGAGCGCTTTGACGAGTGGCTGGAAGCCATCGACAAACGTAACCTGCTGGATAAAGCTTATTTGATACCGACCGTGGCCTACCTCAAGAGTCCCCGGCACACTCGCTTTATGGCCAACGAGGTTCCCGGCGTCTATATTCCTCCCACCATCGTGGCCCGTATGGAGGATGCCACTGACCCTAAGGAAGAGGGTCTGCTTATTGCCCTCAATCTCATCACTAAATTAAGGCAAATGCCTATAACGCATGGACTCCATATTTTAGCGCCTCATGAGGAGGACGTCGTGCCACGCTTAGTGAAAGGTTTAAACTTCAGAACCTCGATCGCAAACGGTGCAGCTTACGCCGGCTCAGATAACGGCCATCATAATTCGAGAATTCATCAAGCGATGAGCCATTATAGCTTTTTGGGGAGAGGCCAGCGCAAGACCCCCGGCATCTAAGGAACCGGATCGATTAGGAGACGGGTTAAGTATGGCTGGAAATGGTCAAAGCAAAGAAAAAGGAAACGTTATCGGCGCGGTGATGGTGGTCGGAGGAGGGATTGCCGGGATGCAGGCCGCGCTGGATTTGGCCGAGTCCGGCTTCAGAGTTTGCCTCGTCGAGGCAAACTCGGCGATTGGGGGACACATGGCCCAGCTCGATAAGACCTTCCCCACCAATGACTGCGCCATGTGCAACATCAGTCCCAAGTTAGTGGACGTTGGCCGTCACCCCAACATCGACATTATGACCCAATCCGAGGTTGAGAATATCAGCGGCCAGGCGGGCAACTTCACGGTTACGGTGCGGCGTAAGCCGCGTTACATTGACATCAATAAGTGTACCGCCTGCGGCGACTGTGCTAAAGTTTGCCCGGTCACCATTCCATCCAGATTCAATCTGGGCTTAGAACAGCAACGGGCGGCCTACAAACTATACCCGCAAGCTATTCCCAACGCCTATGCCATAGAAAAGCGAGGCATCGCCCCTTGCCGCGACGCCTGCCCCGCCCATCAGCGAGCACAGGGCTACATCGCCCTGATCCGCGAAGGCCGCTATGAGGACGCACTGCGGGTGATCAAAGAGGATAACCCTTTCCCCGGGATCTGCGGCCGTATCTGTAATCATCGCTGTGAGGATGCCTGTAATCGAGGCAAAATCGATGAGCCGGTCAATATCCACGCCCTTAAGCGATTTGTAACCGATAAAGTTTACGCCAAACCCCGCGTCCCCCCGGAACCGGTTCCCCGCAAGTACAGGCAGCGGGTGGCGGTCGTCGGGGCGGGACCGTGCGGACTGACCGCCGCCCAGGATTTGTGCAAAATCGGTTACGCGGTGACCGTCGTTGAGGCGCTGCCTGTAGCCGGAGGCATGCTTCGCGTGGGCGTGCCGGCATATCGCCTGCCCGGCGAAATTGTCGACCGCGAGGTGCAAGACATTATTGACCTGGGGGTAGAAGTGCGGCTGAACACCACCGTCGAAAATCTGGACGACTTGTTTGCTGACGGGTTCAAAGCGGTGCTTATCGCCGTCGGTGCCCACGAGGGAATTCGCTTGCCTATTTCAGGGAACGACCTTGACGGGGTCCTTATCAACACGCACTTTTTGCGTGAGGTGCGCTTGCATAACCGGGCATATGGTGAGTCACGCCATTTGCCGGATAAACTCGCCGGCTTACCGTTCAAGCGGGTGTTGGTCATCGGCGGAGGCAACGTGGCCATTGACGTAGCTCGGACCGCGGTTCGCCTTGGTGCCGACAGGGTTGCGATGGCCTGCCTGGAAGGGCGAGAAACCATGCCGGCTTACGAAGGGGAAATTCAAGCGGCCATCGACGAGGGGGTTATGCTCTATCCGGACCGCTCCTTCACCCGCATCGTCGACAACGGCCG
>JBFGLD010001104.1:0-2758 GCA_041576335.1 Anaerolineae bacterium
GCCAAGGGGGCTTATATCCTGGCCGATACCGAGGATGGTCAGCCCGAGGTCCTCCTCTTAGCCAGCGGCAGCGAGGTCTCCCTTTGCCTTGACGCCTACGAACAACTTAAAGCCGAGGGCATCAAGGCCCGCGTAGTCAGCACGCCCTCGTGGGAACTGTTTGAGCATCAAAAGCAGGCTTACAAAGATAGCGTCCTGCCCCCGAACGGACCGCCCGTGTGGCTGTCGAGCAGGCTTCAACGCTCGGCTGGAAGCGTTACGTTGGATTGCGCGGCGAGGTTATCGGTATGCACACCTTCGGCGCGTCTGCTCCGCTCAAAGCTCTGCAGGAAAAATTCGGCTTTACCCCGGAAAATATTGTCGCGGCGGCCAAAGCACAAATAACAAACGATAATCAGTGAACAAAGACAAAAACGACTATGTTCTCATAAGCAACCCCACAGTGGTAGGGTCACATGCCAACAATGAATGTCTTGTAGCCGCTTTGCTGGAAAGTTATTGCGAACTTGTTTTGAGAACTGTTTTGTTACGTTAGAAGCGACCTCTATTATGTACAAGGAGAAAGGTAATGGAATTAGCCATGATAGGGCTGGGCAAAATGGGGGCCAATATGGCCACCCGCCTGCTACGAGGGGGCCATCAAGTGGTGGCCTACGATTTGAACGAGGAAAATATCCGGGCGCTTGAAGCTGAAGGAGCCGCCGGCGCCCGCACCCTGGCGGAAGTTGTGGCCAAATTATCGGCGCCTCGGGTTGTCTGGGTGATGGTTCCTTCGGGCGATCCCACCGAGCAAACGATCATCAATTTAGTCGAAGTTTTATCGCCGGGTGACATTGTTATTGACGGCGGCAACAGCAATTATCGAGACACGATGCGCCGCGGAGCAATGCTCAAAGAAAAGGCGTTACATTTTGTAGATGTGGGCACCAGCGGTGGCGTCTGGGGTCTGGCCGAAGGCTACAGTATGATGGTCGGGGGTGAAGAAGCCGCTGTTCAAAACGTGCGTCCCATTTTAGAAACGCTGGCCCCAGCGCCAGATCAAGGCTGGGGGCGGGTTGGCCCCAGCAGCTCCGGCCATTTTGTCAAGATGGTCCACAACGGCATCGAATATGGCCTGATGCAGGCCTATGCCGAAGGGTTTGAACTGATGCAGAAAAAGACGGATTTCGGATTAGACTTGCCCCAGATCGCCGAAATTTGGCGTTTTGGGAGTGTGGTTCGCTCCTGGCTGCTGGATCTGACCGCCAAAGCCCTGGCTGAAAATCCGACCATGGAAGGCATCGCCGCCTACGTGACCGACTCGGGCGAGGGGCGTTGGACGGTGGTTGAGTCGATTGATCTAGGCGTAGCCATGCCGGTTATCAGTATGGCTTTACAGCGTCGTTTCCGCTCCCGCGATGAAGCCCCCTTCTCTGACAAGCTCTTAGCAGCCATGCGCCAACAGTTTGGCGGGCATGCGGTAAAAGAAGAAGGATAATTGCGTATTGCGGACTGCATACTGCATACTGCGTATTTCGTAATGTGAGTCAAGGTAATGGGGCGTTGGCTAAAAAAGGTGCGAGATCGACTCCATAATTCACTGACTCTTCAGCCAAGTTGCGAGTGCGTTCTCGCGGGATTGTGGCTAACAGCAAACGAGAAATTTCGGCGATCACCTGGAGACGGTGTTCAACTACTTTATCAGGTAAAATGCGACGGGCGCTGTAGTACCAGTGTCGGCTTTCGCGAGCGGACCCTAAAGCATACTCATAAAAACGGGCCCGGTCTTTGCCTGATCGACGACTGTAGCCTTCGGCAATGTTGGCCCCGATCGAACCAACAGCTCGGTACAGCTGATCCGCTAAGCTCGCCATACGAGGAGTTTGAACGAGCTTGGCTGTATCGTGCCAGGCCAAATCGCCCAAAAATGTTGCTAAACGGTAGGCCTTCATTTTCCACAGAGGGTCAGATGTAATTGTATCCGGCAACTCAGCTAACCAATTATCGAAAGTTAACATCACGTGACCACATCATATCTCGCATACCGCATAGAAGTTGAGGGCTAACCAAAATCTCATCTAATCGGCTAAATCATAAACATTTTCAAGAACAACACAAATACGCAGTATGCAGTACGCAGTATCTCAGTATGCAGTACGCAGTATCTCAGTATGCAGTATGCAGTACGCAGTATCTCAGTATGTAGTCCGCACTATCTCACATAAGGAGCACAAAAAAATGAGCGAAACCAATCCGAATACAAAACCCACGACCATTGTTATCTTCGGTGCCTCAGGCGACCTGACCCAGCGCAAACTGATCCCAGCTCTGTACAATAACTACCGCAAGGGCCGCCTGCCGGAAAAGAGCCAAATTGTCGGCTTTGCCCGCCGCGACTGGAGTGATGAGATTTTCCGCGACCGGCTGCGAGAGGGCGTAGAGCAGTTCGGCGGCAGCACGTATGAGCCTGGTACCTGGGACGCTTTTGCCCCGAGGCTGAGCTATTTTCAGGGCAATTTGGATGTGCCCGATGACTACGTCAAGCTGCAACTCTATCTGCGTGACAAGGAAAGCGGTCCGGCCAATCGCCTTTACTACCTGGCGACCGCCCCCGCCTTTTATGGCCCGGCTACCGGACACCTGGGCGCGGCCGGCATGGCCAGCCAGGAGGACGGCCGGCGTAACATCATTATTGAAAAACCTTTCGGCCACGATCTGGCCTCGGCCCAGGCGCTCGACCGGGTGGTGCATGCCACCTTCGACGAAAGTCAGGTTTACC
>JBFGLD010001105.1:0-2755 GCA_041576335.1 Anaerolineae bacterium
CGAAGTTGGACTGAACATAAAGCGGCTGCAAGAGATTGGCTGCTATCGTGGTTTGCGGCACCGGCGAAATTTGCCCGTCCGCGGTCAGCGAACGCGGACTAATGCACGGACCAAGCGTGGAACTCGACGCACAGTGGCGGGTAAGAAACGTGCTGCCCGTAAGTAATAACCGGCAGTGGCTGGCCGGTCAGCGTTACCAGCTAGGTAGCAACTTGGAGTTAACCTAGGAAGAGGACTATGGCAAAACAAAGAGCTCGATCCCGCGCAGGCGGTAAAAAAGAAAAGAAAAATATTGCATACGGTCGTGCCTACATTCACGCGACGTTTAACAACACCATTGTCACGATTACAGACCAACAGGGTAATGTGATCTCGTGGGCGAGTGGCGGCACAAGCGGTTTCAAAGGTTCTCGTAAGAGTACGCCTTACGCAGCACAGCTGGCCGCCAGAAACGCCGCTAAGTCCGCTCAAGAGCACGGGATGCGCGAATTAGATGTATTTGTCAAAGGGCCTGGACCTGGTCGCGAGGCCGCCATTCGGGCGCTGCAAGCGGCTGAAATGAAATTAGTTTCAATCACCGATAAAACGCCTATCCCGCATAACGGCTGCCGTCCGCCCAAAAAGCGGCGGGTTTAGGCTGTTTGTTGCAGTTGGGTTAACCAAATTTTCAAGAGGGATGAAGGGTTTGCCATGCCTGTAAACCTCTTTATAAAATTAATTTTTGATTTCGGTAGGAGGAAAAATTGGCACGTCATCTAGACTCAGTATGTAAATTGTGTCGGCGTGAAGGAGAAAAACTGTTTCTCAAGGGAGAACGCTGTTTTTCTCCGAAATGTTCGTTTGAACGACGTTCTTACCCTCCCGGCGTGCACGGCCGGCAGGGACAATTTCGTCGTAAAGAATCCGACTATAAATTGCAGTTGAGAGAAAAACAAAAAGTCCGGCGACTGTACGGCGTGTTTGAGCGCCAATTTCGCCGCTATTTCCGGCAAGCACAACGTCAAAAAGGATTAACCGGCGTTAATTTGTTGACCATTCTTGAAAGTCGGCTGGACAACGTGGTCTATCGATTGGGTATTGCGTCTTCGCGTGCACAGGCTCGACAGCTTATTTCGCATGGCCATTTTGACGTAAATGGTCGCAAGACTAATGTGGCCTCATTTCAAGTTTCTGTCGGCGATAGGATTGCCACACGAACCAAAAGTAAGCAATCTAATTTCTTCAAAGAGGTAGCAAAGAATATAGATGGAGACCGTGTTCCAAATTGGCTGACCCTGGATACCAAAGATCTCTCCGGCCAGGTGTTAAGCCTGGCGACACGCGAGCACATCGATGTCACCCTCAACGAGCAGTTGATTGTTGAATATTATAGCAGCCGATAACAATCATGAAGATTGCATGTGTTGGCCTGCAAATGTAAGACTAGTAGCATGAGGCGTTTTTTGTTCGTTTTAAGTAGAAATCAAATCTAAAAGCTGAGTTCGGTATTTTTGGCTTCTTGCTTACAAAGGGATTGGCCGGCTCGGTACGGCCCACGATGACACTTTTGTAACTAAATAACTGTTCAAAAGCCGCACGATTGAACTCAGGTAATAAAAGGTTCTATTTGGAGGGTGTATCATTGTCTGAAATTAATCTGGTTTTACCCAAGATAGAAACTGAAGCCAGTTCTCAGAATTATGGCCGGTTTAGCATTGGCCCCCTGGAAAGTGGTTATGGGATCACCTTGGGCAATGCCCTACGCCGCGTATTGCTTTCATCATTAACGGGGGCGGCAGTCACATCGATTCGCGTAAGCGGCGTGCATCACGAGTTTTCCGATATACCCGGTGTGCGCGAAGACATGACCTCCTTAATCCTGAACGTGAAGCAGCTTAGGCTCAAGCTACATCAAAACGAGTCTGCCCGATTGAGGGTAGAGGTCAAGGGCGAGGGCGCAATCACTGCCGGCGACCTTGAATGTCCGCCTCACGTTGAAATCGTCAACCCAGATATGCACCTGCTGACCGCCGACTCACGTGACACTGAACTCGATATGGAGCTTGTCGTGCAAATGGGACGCGGCTATTCCCCATCGGAGGAACGGGGCAAATTGCCGATCGGTGAGATACCCGTTGATGCCATTTTTAGTCCAATTCGTAAGGCTAATTATATCGTAGAACGGGCTCGTATTGGTCAGGCTACCGACTACGACCGGCTGTTGTTAGAGGTCACGACGGATGGTAGCGTCTCACCCCGAGATGCGCTCAGTGAAGCGGCGAAAATCTTGGTGCAGCATTTCTCGCTCGTTTCAGGTGTGACCAAAATTGAAACACCGGTGCCAACTGATGAAGCCGAAGACGGCATTCCGAACAAAATTTACGAGCTGCCGATAGAAGATCTAGAACTGACCGTGCGTGCTTATAATTGTCTCAAGCGAGCCGGAATTACTCAGGTAGGCGAAATCTTGGACAAACTGAAAAAAGGTCAGGACGAAATCTTGGCAATCCGCAATTTTGGTCAAAAGTCGCTAGATGAACTGATGGAACGTTTGGAAGAAAAGGGATACCTGGACATTCTGAGCGAGTCTGGAGAAAGTTCTCCCCTGATCATTTCAGAATATTCTGAATAATAGCAGGCTCAGTAAATTGAACGTTAGGAGGGTTGAGAACAATGCGACATAATATTGCAGGACGGAGGCTTGGCCGATCGACAAAACATCGGAAAGCGCTGTTTCGTAATTTGACCACCGAGTTGTTTCGACATAACCGGATAA
>JBFGLD010001106.1:0-2749 GCA_041576335.1 Anaerolineae bacterium
CCGACCGAGTTTGAGTTTTCTGCAGAGGATATCATCACCACGGACAGCGGGCTGCAATATATTGTTATTGAAGAAGGTACGGGAGCCGAGCCTGAACCGGGCAGCCTGGTACAGGTCCATTACACGGGTACGCTGGAGGACGGTACGAAATTTGACAGCTCGATCGACCGGGGGGAGCCTATTGAGTTTCCGCTGGGTGTAGGCTACGTGATTCCGGGCTGGGATGAGGGTATTGCCTTGATGAAAGTGGGCGGCAAAGCCAAATTAATTATTCCACCTGAACTGGGCTATGGCGAACAGGGCGCGGGTGGCGTGATCCCGCCAAACGCAACTCTTGTTTTTGATGTTGAGTTGGTCGGTACGCTGCCGGCACCGCCACCGCCACCTGAAGCGCCGACCGAAGTCAGCGAGGCTGACCTTACCACGACCGACAGCGGTCTAAAATATTTTGACGTAGCCGTGGGCGACGGCGAAACGCCGCAAACAGGTCAACAGGTCCAGGTTCATTTCACCGGTTGGCTGGAAGACGGAACCATGTTTGACAGTTCGCTGACACGCGGTCGGCCCTTCATATTTCCACTGGGATTAGGCCGTGTTATTCCTGGTTGGGACGAGGGAGTCGCTTCAATGAAGGTGGGCGGGAAACGCCAATTGATCATTCCGGCTGACCTGGCTTATGGCGATCGGGGTGCCGGCGATGTAATTCCGCCCAACGCCATCTTGATCTTTGAGGTAGAGTTGTTAGGGATTCAGTAGTCGGGCTGTAGCCAAATCCGTTGTTAGGCAGTAAGTGAATTGACCTGGATTCTACACGGTCCGCGCGAAGGCTTATTTGACGAGAGGTGTCTGTGTGAGCACGCAATCGTTTCAAGAAAATATCGCTCGCAGATTTCCGCCGGAATACCGAAAAGAGATTATTCCCCGAATCATGGAGGTTATTACCAAAGGCGAGTCGTGCTTTATTGTAGGAACCAGCGGGATTGGGAAATCTAACCTCTTCCGCTTCTTAATAAGCAGTGAGATTCGGCAGAAATATTTGGGGCAGCATCAGCACAATTATGCGTTCGTGTGGGCAGATACTAACGCTTTAGCCGGGGAGTTGTCGGCCTTCCACTTATATGAGTTGATGTTGTACAATTTACAGAAGTGGGTAGAAGAAAACGTGAGTGAGAGTGTATCGCCGGCTTTTTTACACGAACTGCACGAAAAAGTGATCCTGTCAGAGAACCGTGTTTTAGCGCAGCGACATTTGGAAACGGCCCTTAGGTATCTATTCAACCATATTAGTGATTTGCATGTGGTTTTACTGCTTGATGAGTTTGAGCCAATTGCCAAAACGCTCGATTTTCAATTTTTCAAGAGCCTGCGTTGGTTTCGCGACGAGTTTAAATATCATTTAAGTTATGTTATGGCCGCACATCGATCCCCGATTGCAATTCGTGAAGACTTATTTGACCAGGGAGAACCCTTCTTCGAGCTGGTGGCCTCAAATATTTTAGTTCTGGCCTTGTATAACCCGGATGACACCGAATTCATGATTTCAGAGCTGTCAAATCGCTATGGCGTGGATTTGTCGAAGTCTAAAAAGCAGATTATCTTTAGACTTAGCGGCGGACATAGCGGTTTGATTGCAGCCATCTTTAAGGTTCTCTTCAAACATTCGCTGCCGCACGATCAAGACTGGCAAATCGAACAACTGCTGGCGAACGAGGCAGTGGCCGGTGAATGTCGGAAAATATGGAACAGCCTTGAAGGTCCTGAACAAGATACCGTCATTCAAATCGTCAACAGCCACTTTGTACCGGCAGAGCCGCTGCCCTTGGATAGTCTGATTGCCAAAGGGCTTTTCCAAAAGGGGACATCTCAACGCGTTTCTGTGTTTTCGCCGTTATTTCAGAAATTTTTGGTTATGCTGATCGAACCGGAGCCGCTAGAGGGTGGGCCGGTAACCAATGATTGATGGTCGAGAAATAGAGAGAATAGGTGTTGAGATTCCGCCATAGGTAATCGCATACTCATCTCAGCCCAGCTCCTCACGGATCATATAGATTGGCTTGTCCTGGGATTCGTGGTAGGTGCGAACGATGAGTTCGCCCAATAAACCCATCGTAATAAACTGTACTCCCACCATTACCAGCAAAATGGCCAAAAGTAAGAGTGGTCGCTCGGTCAAGGCAATGCCGTAGGCCAATTTTAGAAAGGACAGGTAGATGCCGATCACAATCCCCAAGAAGAATGACAGCAGTCCCATCGAGCCAAAGATTTGGATGGGGCGGGTGGCGTAACTTAATAGAAAGCGTACCGTAAGCAGATCCAAAATGACGCGGGTAATGCGCCCCAACCCGTATTTGCTCCGGCCATATTGGCGCGAGCGGTAGTTGACCGGCACCTCGGCGACGGTCACCCCAAAGTAGCTGGCAATGGCCGGGATGAAGCGGTGTAGATCGCCATAAAGGTTAATGTTTTTGATAACCTCGCTGCGATATGCTTTGAGCGCACACCCGTAGTCGTGCAATTGAACGCCCGTACCTGTCGAGATGAGCCAATTGGCCAGATCCGACGGGAGTTTGCGGGTGAGCAACGATAAAAAACCTTCCTTCCAGCGCTCGACGCGCCAGCCGCTCACAACATCATAGCCTTCGTCAATTTTGGCCAAAAGCCTGGGGATATCGGCCGGGTCGTTTTGGAGGTCGGCATCCATGGTAATGACTACATCCCCACGGGCTCGATTAAAACCCGCGGCAAAAGC
>JBFGLD010001107.1:0-2748 GCA_041576335.1 Anaerolineae bacterium
ATTATAATTATCAAAAACAGCAACAGTAGGGCAAGTAAGATAGGCATCAAATTTTCCTTTCCTCCTAGGATAGGACGGAACCAGGGAGGACATTATTATAGCATGACTCAACGGGGATTTGAAAATAAGGTCAATGATTCGACACTGAAATTCACACACGCACAATACTTGCTTTGCTCAAAACGTGTCCTGATACTATAATCCCTTCAGCATTTGCAATAATTGTGAACTTTGCTTCTATGATCAATTATTGGCAGCCCTCTTCCAACCATTTGGTCAAACCGCCTCACCGCTTTCTCGACATCTGCCTGCCAACAGAAATAAGCTCGTCAACGTGGAATATCGGGCCAACTATAAATGACCATCGTGTGTCGAGGAAATCGAGTGATTCTAATGCGTTTTCGATCAATGCCACCCAGGAGGCAAAATAAGTAATGGAGCACAACATTAAGACAAGCGTCAAACTATTAATGGCTTTCTTAGGGATTGCTGCAACCTTCTATTTTCTGTTTTTCGTCGTTCAAGACTATCTCCGACCCATGACGACGCTTGCCCAAGAACCAACAAACGATGATGGTTCTATTTTTTCCTTCAGCGATGAGACGTTGCGGGCGCTCGGTATAGATCCGGCCTTGGTTCAAGCATCAAATAATCTACCCTACGATTTGGAAATCATCAAAACGGCTGCCGACACGGAAGTTGACTCCGGCGATTTGGCTATTTTTGATATTATCATCACTAATAAAGGCCCAAATCCTGTATCGTACGCCTTGTTCTACGATAATTATCCGGCTCAAATGACAAGCGTATCCTACTCATTTAGCGTATCGAACGCCGTTTCGAATGGCCTGGCCAAGCCAACCTGGCTAATTCCGGGTCCAATCAATGCCGGTAAGTCCGTGTCTGTTACGGTCAGCGGTATTGTTAACTCGGCCACCAACACCACCGTGCCTAATACGGCCACTATTGATGCCTACAACTCTACCCAGGAAACCAATAAAAATAACAACAGTTCAACAGCTAACATATCAATTAAAGGGGCCGGAGGCGCCGCGACGATCTATCTCCCTTTCGTCGCCAAAGCACCGCCAATCGTACTGGCCTACTTTGAAGATTTTAACAGCGGGAATCCCTGGGTCGAATTTAACAGCGGCGGCTGCAAAACAGATAATATTAGCGGGCAATATTGGGTTGATCTGGAACCGACCGATCGAGAGTGTCTGCCGCCGGCCAAAGATGTCAACAAACCGGAGTCGCCCTATCGGACCTATGGCGAATTTGAGGTTGCCGCTTACCACAGCGAAGGCCAGAGCAATGCCGCCTTTGGCCTTTTTATCAATGGTCAAGGCGGATCAAATTACTATCTGTTTCGCATTTACCCCAATAATAACTGCACGACCGGCGGCGGCTGGGTGCTTAGGCGGAGAAAATCGGGCAGCGAAAGTGTTATCGCCGGCGATCGGAATGCTTGCCATTCAGCTATCAAGCGTGGTCTTGGTATAGGGGCGACCAACGTCCTGAAAATTACACACACCACTGACCGCAAAATATCCGTTTTCGCCAACGGTACTCTACTTGGCAGCGCGACGGAAACGGTCAGTAATCATCTGACCGGAACGGGCACCGGAGTCTACGTTCGCTCAGCCGATAAGAATATCCGGGTTAAATTCGACAACTTTAAGGTCTTCCGTTTCGAATAAACTGAATACCTTGTGAGCACACGATCACCGCGCGTTGAGAGGCCAGGTTCTGAAGAAAAACCACTCACCGTAAGCCACATCGGCCCGGGCAGGCGGAATACCCAACTTTGTAATATCGGTCCGTGACAGGGCATAGAGACAGCCTTGGGTCGGGTCTTCTCTGGCTCTGATGACCTGCCGGGCTATCTCCATGAATTCTGGATGCGGTTCGACGCCGTCGAGATAGCCAAAAAAACCATGGGATACAATCGCATAGGTGTCGCCATAACCCGGATGCGTCAGCCGGTTTTTAGCCACCCAGCCAACCATATATGCCGCAACTTTATCTCCGGGTGACTCGCCCTGCATGATTCGGGCCAAATCAATCGCTGATAACGGCCGGCGTAATACCGGTAGCGGAATACCCGGCAGGGAGGTAGGTCGGGGGGTGTACATCTTGGTTGGTACCCCAAATACGGCTTGAGTAGCCGTGACGGTCGGAAAAATTATCCGCGTGGGACCGGGCGTCCAGGTGGGCGGCAGTACAAAACCGGGGCTGGGCGTAGCTACCGCAACAGTGTTATTTAACACTACCGGTTTGGGTGAATGAGCTAGCATTGGCACAAGGAAGAACGTGATGATCCATATGAAGATGAGAAAGCAAAGAACGCCGATAAAAAGCAGAACATACTCAACGCTCAACGTGTTTGGCTTTTTCAGAGCAGAATTCGGTTCACGATAATGTTCTTGATCATCCACGGGTCAATGAGTCTTGATGATTACAGCTGAGTGCTATCAATTATTCCTAACCGGCCTCCATTGAGCTTGGCGGGATCGAACCAGGCCAGGTGGCAGCCAAACCAGACGGTGCCTTGTTCCAACCGAAATTCGTTACGGGCAGTTTCAAAATTAGTCACACCCAGTAGATAGGCACACGGCGACTCATCAAATCGGGCCAGTCGCTTCGCCAGCCAGCCCGTCCGAGTCAGCGGCGTAGCCAGAAAAACCGGGGTACCGGTAAAGTGGGCTAGGTTTGCGCCGAAGACATAGTCTTCGGCTATCTGGGGCG
>JBFGLD010001108.1:0-2738 GCA_041576335.1 Anaerolineae bacterium
AAAGTAGCCATTTTAGACGCAACGCTGCTCCTGTCTTTGCCCTTCCGCCAGGCGGTGCTATCCGGCGTCGATGCCCTGACCCACGCCATGGAGGCCTATCTGACGGTCAGAGCCACACCGATTACCGACGGGATGGCTTTGGCGGCCATTAAGCTCTTAAGTGGCAGCTTGCGTGCCGCGGCGACCACGCCTGATTTGGCAGCCAAGGAGCAGGCATTGATCGGCAGCACGATGGCTAACCTGGCCTGCGGCAACGCCAAGCTGGGGTTAGCCCATCTGCTCAACCGGCCGGTCAACAGCCTGTTTCCGGCGGTGCCTTATGGTCAGTCCATCGGCATTCTGCTGGTGCCGGTAATGGCCTTTAATTTACCGGCCGACATTGATCGGTTCGCAGCGATGGCCCGGGCGATGGGCGAACAGGCGCAGCAGCGAACGACCCGCGAACTGGCGGACCGCTGTTTGGTCGCGCTGAAGCAGCTTTTAGCCGACTTGCACGTATCGCGGCGTTACGCGGCGGACATAATTGATCGGGAGATGATTCCCCGGTTGGCCCGCATGTGCGCCGCGGGGATGCACGGGGGCATGAATGCGGAAGCAATACCGGAAACGACGGTAGTCAAATCATTCAACCGGCGGCAGGCGACCGTAAGGGATGTCATGCGACTATATGAGCAGAGCTTTGAAGGGTGGGATTTGTAAAATGCCCTTTGCTAGCGTCAACAACACCCGCTTATATTACGAAATCCACGGGGATGGCCCGCCTTTTCTCATCCTTAACGGTCTGGGCGGCAACCATTTGGAATGGATGGCCTACCAGGTTCCGGCCTGGTCGCGTGAATATCAAGTAATCTTGTACGATCACCGGGGCACCGGGCTGAGCGACAAACCGGATGAAGCCTATACCACCCGCTCGCTGGCGGCGGATGCGGTGGGTCTCTTAGATGCGCTCGATATTCGTCAGCCGGTACATGTTCTTGGCCCTTCCCACGGGGGGCGCATCGCCCAATGGGTTGGCTTGGATTATCCGGAGCGAGTCCGGAGCCTGGTTTTGTCAGCAACCGGCCCGGGCCAGGTCGATCCGAGCTTCGAGCCGACACGAGGGATTCCGGCCCACGTTGTCGAGGCCATGGTCGAAAAAGGGTATGACCGCTACATGCATGAACACCTCGGCAGTGATTTTTTCTTTTCGGCGGAATTTCGAGAAAAACACCCGGACCGGGTCAAAGAGCACGTTGATCTGTATTTTCGATACCCAACGCCGTTAACCAATTACTTGCGCCATGTCATCGCCCGGCAGACTCATCAGACGCTCGATCTGTTGCCCAACATTCGAGCACCGACTCTGGTGGTGGTTGGCGAGCACGATACGGCGACGGTGGCGACTGGCAATCACGTGGCCACTTCGCGGGTAATGGCCGACCGGATTCCGAACGCCGAACTGGTCTTGATCGAAAATGCGGCCCATTCCTTTTTTCAAGAAAACCCGGATCGGGCTAACGCTGTTGTCCTGAATTTTCTGCGCCGTCATTAATAATAAAAAAAGGAGTCTTGTATGCCTAATCAATACCATATTCTCGACATTATGCCCGGGGCGCGGGCGGTCATGGATTTTGCCGTGGTCAAACCCGGCGAAAATGTATTAATCGCCACCGATACCTTGACCGAGCCTATGATTGCCGAGGCATTAATGATCGCCGCTGATGAGCGTAGGGCTGAGGTCACCATGACCATTACCAAGCCCGGCGGCTTGAGCTGGCGTGAGGGCGTTGACGCGCCGATCAGCTATCGCAACGCCGTCTATGCCTCGGATGTGTGGATTGAAGTGCTGCCGATAGAAGGGCAGCATTTTCCGCGCCTGCAAGAGACGGCCATGATCGAGCATGGGGTGCGGAAAGTCTGTCTCTTTGATCTGAACGTGGAAGATCTGGCTTCGGAGTGGACCCACTTTCCGGCGCCGCTCATGCAATTCATCGCCCGTAAGGTCTACGACCAATGGATCGGCGGGGCGACGGTGCCTAATACCAAGCTCAAGACAATCCGAGCCGTGGCCGCTAACGGCACCGACCTGACGGCCAAATATGATCCTCGCTATGCCATTCATAACGGCATGATCTCCAAGCAGTTGCTGCCGGGGCAGTGGTGTGCTCTAGCCGGAGCCACCATCGGCATTGAACTGTTTGCCGAGGCCGATGGGGCGGTTGTTTTCGATGGGCTGCATGGCGAGGAAGATTACAAAGCCTTGCCGCCTCTCGGCTCCGATGTGGTTTATCCTTTGACCGAGCCGGTGCGCTGGTATTTCGAAGATCGCTACTGCACTATCGAAGGGGGTATGGAAGCCGACGTCATGAAACGAATTGTCGCTGCCGGTGGCCCCTTTGCCACGATCCTATGCGAGATTGCTCTGGGTGTTAATCCCAAAGCGCCGATCACGCGTCACCCGACTCGCCACGCCGGGGTGACTCACTACGCCATCGGCTCAACCGCCGGGCGAGCGCCAACCCCCGACAAAGAGTATGCGCCGGTTCATACCCACGGCCACATCTTGAACGGGTCGCTCTTTATTGACGACGAACCTTGCATTCTCAAGGGTAGGTTATTGGCCCTGGATGATCCCGAAGTCCGCCAATTTGCCGAACAATTTGGCGACCCTGATGAACTCCTGAAGGAGGTACGTTTCTAATGAGTACGCAGACACTCGCTGAAACCTTTTCAACATTACTGGAAAATTGTAAAGCCAG
>JBFGLD010001109.1:0-2731 GCA_041576335.1 Anaerolineae bacterium
GTATGGTTGTGTGGTGTATCCGGTGGCGGCTTTATCAGCCTTGATGGATGAGGGAGCTCAGATTATCCCCGTTACCCACGTGCGGAAAGTAGATCAGGAACCTATCCATAAGATTCTGTCAGCATTTCGGTCCGTGAATGTCAGCCATATCACCGCCGATGCCGATCAGGGCGACGTTATAACCCTGAAATATGTTGATCAGAAGACTCGTCTGGAACGTCAAACGGCGTTTATGAACCCGATTGTTCCGGCAGATGTGAAAGATATTTTGGACTCAGACGCTTTTGTGTTTGTGCCCGTAACTGATTTTGAAATTTCGCTGGATACCATGAAATACATCAAAGCCAATAGCCAGGGGGTGGTGATCTTTGATGCCCACGGTCCCACCAATACCTGCACCCGACGGGGCGAACGACTGCTGCAATTCTGGATCGACCGGGATTTGTGGCTGCCCTACATTGACATTTTGAAGATGAATCTTATGGAAGCGGCGTGCAGTTGGTTCGGCAAGGAATATGACCCCGAAGACCTGGTGGAAGAGGAAGAACTGCCTCTGGATGAACTGCCCAAGTTCGCCGAGCATTGTCTCAGTCAAGGGGTCAAAGCTGTGTATATCACGCTGGACGAATATGGCTGCGCGGTCTATTTCAAAGACACGGCCGGAGAAGTTCAGGAACACTTCATCAAACGGATTAAAGTCGATCACGTGGTAGATACCACCGGCTGTGGCGATTCGTTTGCCGGCGGTCTGGCTTTTGGTTATCTAAAAACGCAGGATTACGTTAAGGCTTGCTACTTCGGCAACTCGATGGGCGCTCAACGCTGTAGCGGTACTGAATTGGCCGTCTACAAACCTCTGGCAGAAACGGAAAAACAAATTGTCAAAGCCTATGGTTCACTCTAATCAGGAGCAGCCGATGAGTTTAAGAGAATTGCTAAACGAGCCGGAATGGCTGGTTGAAGAAAAGAGCTTCGACCTCAACAAAATCAACTTTTATGAAACGATCTTTACCGTCGGCAACGGATATCAAGGCACACGGGGTGCATTGGAAGAAGGTCTCACAGGCGGTTTGCCGGCAACCTATCTGGCCGGGGTATTTGATCATCACGACTCTACCGTCGTTGATCTGGTGAACGCGCCCGACTGGCTGCCCCTGAAAATCTACGTTGAGGGTGAGGCCCTCAATATGCACACCTGCAAGATTGTGGACTACCGGCGCGCGCTCGACATCAAACAGGGTGTACTCCACCGCCTGACCGTGTTT
This sequence comes from Anaerolineae bacterium, assembly GCA_041576335.1. Taxonomy (GTDB): domain Bacteria; phylum Chloroflexota; class Anaerolineae; order 4572-78; family J111; genus JANQQF01. Next base: position 1,266 of record JBFGLD010001109.1, read on the forward strand.
GAAGACTCTCAGGGGCGGCGAACTCGCTACGAAAGTATCCGCTTTGCCAGCTTCAGCCATCAGAATTTATGTGGCATCCGCGCCCTGGTGACGCCCGAAAATTACAGCGGTACGCTCACGATAGAAAGCAGCCTCGATGGCGAACGTTACAATCTGGACCGTTTGCCCCATTACGTGGATGCGCCGGCCTTCCCCCCCGAAACCAAATGGGAGAAATGGGCCAAAAGCAAACATCTCCAACACGTTTCCAGCAGTATCCAAACCGATTCTGTGTATCTCGAAATGAAGACTATAGATCGGGGACACCATTTAGGATATGCTGCCTCTTTGGAAGTTGCCGGGGCAGAGGCGACCCGCAGCCATCGTCAGGATTATGAAAAAATTAGCGAAGTGTTGACCTTTGAAGCGCAGCAAGGAACCACCTACCGCCTGGATAAACAGGTGGCGATTACCACCTCTAGGGAGACCGAAGCGGCCCGCGTTCGTCAAACTTGCCTGGAGACGTTAAGCACGGCCAAACAACAAGGTTTCGATGCCTGTTTGCAGGCCAACGCCGATTTCTGGGCCGGGAAATGGGCCGATTGCGACTGCATCATTCAGGGGGATGCCCAGGCCAATCATGCGGTCCGTTTTACCATCTACCACCTGCTGATTATGGCCAATGAAAACGATCCCAAAGTCAGTATCGGCGCCAAGAGCCTGTCGGGCGAGGGGTACAAGGGGCACGTTTTCTGGGATACCGAGATATTCTTGTTACCGTTTTATATCTACACCCAGCCGGAAACGGCCAGATCTTTGCTGCTGTATCGCTACCATTGCCTCGAGGCAGCTTTAGAAAACGCCAGGATTAATGGATTTAAAGGATCCCAATATCCGTGGGAATCGGCCGATACCGGTACGGAAACCACTCCGAAATGGACCGAAGATCGACAGCATCGTATTTGGACGGGCGAGGAAGAAATCCACATCACCGCCGACGTGGCCTATGGTATCCTCACCTATTTGACCGCCACCGGCGACTGGCAATTTTTCTTTGATTACGGGGCCGAAATCCTCTTCAACACCGGCCGCTTTTGGGAAAGCCGGCTGGAATATAACCAGACGCAAGACCGCTATGAACTCAACCGGGTGATTGGGCCGGATGAATTCCACGAACACGTTGATAACAACGTATTTACTAACTGGATGGCTCAATGGAATCTTAACAAGGCCGTTGAACTGTACGGTCAGTTGAAAGAGACACACCCGGAAACCCTGGTCAAAATTGCCAAACACCTGGACTTGCAAGACGGTGAAGTGAACCGCTGGCAGGAAATGGCCGGCAAGATTTATATTCCCTTTGATCGACAGAAGAAACTCATCGAGCAATTTGAAGGCTACTTCCGGTGCAAAGAGGTGCCCATTACCCAATGGGACGAAAACGATATGCCGGTCTATCCGGTAGGGTATGACCATTTCAATGCCCA
>JBFGLD010001110.1:0-2731 GCA_041576335.1 Anaerolineae bacterium
CCCGGCTCCCGATGCGCCACCTCTTCATAATATTCAACTTCGGGTTCAACCTGTAGCCCATAGAACCGCTCACGTACCTCAATCGCTTTGCGGCGCTCCAATTCCGCCTGGCGTAGACGTTCTTCAACCGCCTTACGCTGCTCTCTATAATCTTTCCGTTTCTTGGCCGTGCTTGTGGCCGGGTTACCATTACTCATTAATACACCTCCTCGTGTAACTATAAAATGATTAGATGGAAAATATTATAGTCTGTAAATATGAAGCGCCGGCCCATCAAACCACGCTTGGGCCAATAAAACACACTATCGCCGACTAACAGCGCTGCAGGATTTACAGGAACTATTGTGTTGTTAGGTATCAATGAATTGTGATACCGCTGGTAAGCATCTTTAAGAAATAAGGTTAAATCGGGGATAAATTTGTGATAAATGTTGAAGGTGTGGCGGGAGTAATGTTGAAAAAGACCTTATTTGTTAAAATAGACATTATACCGATTGGAAATTAACAAAACGATGGAGTGGGATAGATTTGTAGGTTGTTTGTCTAAATAATGCAGAAAAATTCGCCGCGCTGCCGCTTCCAGGCTTCATAGACCTGGATCGGCACGACTGCGGCGGCCGGTTTGCCGTGGCGTTGGATGACGTAAGCATCACCCTGATGCGGCACCCGTTCGATCAAATTACTAAACTCGGTTCTGGCCTGGGTCACGCCTAACACTTCTTCCATCAGTTGGCTAATGCTCCCGGGAAACATAAGATTCTGTTCAATCATAGCAGAACTGGCCACATTTTTCAAGATCTGGCCCATGAGCAGCAGGGCTATTACAAAGTCGGAGAAGGAGATTGAAAAAGTAGTTTCAGGGCCTCCAAGGGTTTAGCCGAGAATTTACGTCTGGCGTCGGGCACCGTATGGAAATCAAGCCGATCAATCAGGGCCAAGACCAGATTATTGAGAATAGCCATCGTCCGGGCGGCATGACCGGTTCGCAAACGACAGCGATCTTCCTTCAAGGAAACATCGCGGCGATAATGGAGCCGATTTTCAATAGCCCAATAATGACGTTTGAGGGCCAACAAGCGCTCAGGGTTGGCCACAGAAGCGGGCAAACTGGTTAAGCCATAATGAGTTTGGCGCTGAATTTGACCGGTATTGAGCTGGACAGTGCGGTACTCAAGTTTGAAGACCTTCTCCAGGTAAGGCCAGTCCAGAAAATCCTTGAGCATACTGCTGGTGGTGATAGTGCGGGTTTCATACCGACCGTGACCATAATCTTGGCGGGTGGCGCTCTGAAAATCAGTGGGCAGAGGACTGGTGGCCGGCGGGCATTGTTGCGGCGCAAACAAATGGGCAATATCTTCTTTCAACTGAGCCTGATTATCTTTGGCCAGCCACACATAGTCGCCTCCAGCGGTCACAATCTCGATCGAAAGCTGGCGTTGGGTGTGCATGGCATCGCCAATGACCACTTTGCCCCGTAAATCCAGGGTCTCAAGCAATTTGGGGGCAGCCACTATCTCGTTTTCTTGGCTTTCGACGGCGACTTGCATCAACACTACGCCTTCTCCCGGCAGGTAGGCCGCTAACAGATGTAACCCTTGACTTTGCCCCCTGGGAATGGTCCCCCGTAAGGTTTTGCCATCAATGGCTATCACCACCGCTTGGCTCATTTGGGCTTGTCCATCAAAATAGCCCTGCAACACCCGCTCCAATTCCGCCGGCTCTATGGCCCTACCTAAAATCCGACTGATCGTTACTTCGTGGGGCATACTGCGCCGGGGCAATTTTAAGGATTCTGTACAATCCAAATTGTTAGAACACTTGTGACATTTGACACTACTTTTTGTGACATATGTCACTAGTTGCGAGGTGTATAGGTTGTCTATACTGGATAAATAGTCCATTTCCTCCAGAAATTTGACAACAGTTTGTAGGCATGCCACGGGTAGCAAGCCAAGGCAACCGTTGACATGTTGCGACTATAGTGCAAGGTGAATCGCCGCAAAAATTCGGCGATTCTTATTTTGTGCCGGGAAACAAAACACAAACCGGCACCCCTCACAAATGTTGGCTTTGGCCTAAAATTGAATTGGGTGTAGTGGAGCACACAAGATCGTATTCAGCGCACAAAAAAAGAAAATTTGGGAGTAATAAATCGGTGGCAAACTGGAAGATCTCAATACAGTGGGTGGCATACAGCACCGTGGCGTCTTGACTTGAACCCATATCATATTGGTCAAGAGGAGACAAAAGCCGTAGATACTTTGAGCAACAAAGCGTGACAGGAGAGAACCAATGAAGAATTTCACTAAAATATTTGTGGTGATTATGACCTTGTTGGCCGTGGGGCTTATTAACCAGGCCGTGTCGCAAACCCAGGCCCGGCCGCTAGCCCAGGTCTGCAATCCGACGAACGAGATCCTCGATCCGGCATCCTTCAACTGGACCTATGTGGACAGCCCGGAACCCCACTACGTCGGGGTGATGGAGTACGGCGAGGCGACCTTCAACATCAACGGCGAAACCTTGACCACCCGAGCCTATCGCCAGGAGGGAGGCTGCTATTCCATTCCGGGTCCGACCCTGAACATGGCGCCGGGCAACAGGTACGTGCCCTGCAGCTTGAACTGGTAGCGGCGTTCCAGGTTGAGGTGCCCGGTCTCGTTGATCCGCTGGTTCGGGTCGTCGAAGTCGCCCGAACGCCCGGTGCTGCCGCCGAACGAGGTGTCCACGG
>JBFGLD010001111.1:0-2730 GCA_041576335.1 Anaerolineae bacterium
GTCAGCCGGGTGCGGATTCTGGCCGATACGGTCAACTACCGGGCCACGCCCTGGCAAGCGCGGGTAAAGGATCGCATCCCTTCACTTCAGGAGGGCTGGTATGTGGAGTACCATCGCGGCCAGTAGTCGCTGGCAAGGCTGCACCAACCTCATTGTCTAGGACCGCAAAATCACCCATTTAACGCTCGGAGGCGGTCTGTTCCACGGGGAGGCTACGCCCTGACCGCCGTCTCTGGCAATAGGTCGTGGGTCACTGACCCACTCCGAGTATATCTACGTAAGTCCTACGGTCTGAAAATCAGCGGCCGGGAGGAAAGAATATTAGGTTATTTTATTATAAGCTACAATACTTTTGCTTTTCATAGGGCGATCAGGCTAAGGGTTTTTGGCTAATTGACCCGCTGCCTATCCTTCGAGTATAATTAGGCTATTATCTCTCAATGAAAGCAGTTTAAAAAGGATAGAAAATGGTCATTGGCAGCGGATATGAAGACAGATTTTTAAGCGAAGCTGAAATTCGCGATTTAATGTCGCGGGCACTGGCCCGGGCAAATTTGAGTGGGCAGCGAGTTCTGATCATCATCCCCGACGGCACGCGCACCGCTCCCATTCCGCAGATGTTTCGTCTTTTTTACGACTATTTGGGCGAAACGGTGGCTGCCCTGGATTATTTGATTGCCCTGGGCACGCACCCGATGATGAACGAGGAGGCAATCAATAGACTGGTCGGCCTGACCCCGGCGGAGCGAGCCGGCAAATACGGGAAGGTCAACATTTTTAACCATCATTGGGATATTCCGGAAACCTTTGTAACGTTGGGCCGGATTACGGCAGCAGAGATCGAGGAGATCAGCGCTGGGCTGATGCGCGAAACCGTGGATGTACGGCTCAACCGGATGGTGTTTGACTACGACCAGCTCATTATTTGCGGCCCAACCTTCCCCCACGAAGTAGTCGGCTTTTCCGGAGGTAATAAATATTTCTTCCCCGGGATTGGCGGGCCTGAAGTGATCAACTTTTCGCACTGGCTGGGGGCGGTTATAACCAGCTACGAGGTGATCGGTACTAAATACACCCCTGTACGCCAGGTGATCGATAAAGCTGCCACCTTTATCAATAAACCAAAACTCTGTTTTAGTTTGGTGGTCAAGAGCCAGAACAAAACGGCCGGCCTGGCCGGCCTCTACATCGGCACCCCCGAAGCAGCTTACGAGGCCGCGGCTGATTTGTCGGCCAAACTCCATATCAAATGGGTTGACCGGCGGTACCGGCGCGTGCTGGCCGTTATGCCGACCATGTATGATGACGTCTGGACAGCCGCAAAGGGCATGTACAAAATGGAACCCGCCGTTGCCGAGGGCGGTGAAGTCATCATCTATGCACCTCACATTGACGAATTCAGTTATACCCACGGCCGGCAGTTGGATGAGATCGGTTATCACGTGCGGGATTACTTCCTGAAACAGTGGGACGAATTCAAACATTATTCCGGTGGCGTGTTGGCCCATAGTACCCACTTGCGAGGCATCGGCGAGTATGACCCGGAGACCGGAGTCGAGTCGCCCCGGATCAAAGTCACTCTGGCCACCCGTATCCCCGCAGAACGCTGCCGGCGTCTCAACGTCGGCTATCTTGACCCGGACAGTATCAATCTCGATGATTGGCGCGGCCGAGAAGCCGAAGGGATCTTGCTGGTCCCGAAAGCGGGCGAAATGCTCTACCGGCTCAGACCAAATGGTGATAAAGGTTAGAGAGATCAACAATGAAACCACATCCGATCATCGGCATCACGACCCATGGTCGACACGTAGACAACCGTTTTTCCAACCCGGCCCAGTACGCTGATGCCATCCGACGGGCGGGCGGTGTGCCGGTGTTACTGCCGCCGGGAGAACCTCATCAAGCTCGCCTGCTTTCACTGTTGGAGGGCTTAATTCTGTCCGGCGGCGGGGATGTGGACCCAGCCCTTTATGGTGGAAATCACCACCCAACGATCTATATGGTTGACCCTGAACGTGACAGCAGTGAAATTGAGTTGACAAAGCGAATTGTCGACGCCGAAGTACCGCTGTTGAGTATCTGTAGGGGCGCGCAGGTGCTCAATGTGGCCCTCGGCGGAACTCTAATCGAGCATTTGCCCGACGTTGTCGGCGAAAAGGTGCCCCAGCGACTTCCGCCGCGAAATCCGACCATCCACCCTATTGCCATCGAGCCGGACTCGCGATTGGCTGAAATCATAGGCCAAACCGAGGTTGTGGGGACTTCATGGCATCATCAAGCCGTGCGTCGATTAGCACCGGGCCTCAGAGCCGTGGCCTACGCCCCCGACGGCACGATCGAAGCCGTAGAAATGCCAGAGCATCCCTGGTTGATTGGCGTGCAGTGGCATCCCGAACTGACTGCCACCGAAGATTCGAGCCAACAGCGGCTGTTCGATGCCCTGGTGGCAGCGGCGCGGCATAACATAGAATGTAGCGCCGACGTCGAAAATTCAATTGGTTAACTGTAATAGAGTCCCTAACTCATCTGAAAGGAGTTCTCGATGAGCAGTCACAATCGCGTCCTGGGTATCGTGGAGAACGGACAGTTCAAACCTCTGGCGCCGACTTCCCAAACCGGTGATAAGGTCAGGTTGACGAGCCTGCCGGCGCAGGCGGCCCAACCACCGGATAGTGCCGAGTTGAACCTGGCCGAGTATGAAGGCGGTGCTATTATGGTTCAGGGGCATCA
>JBFGLD010001112.1:0-2730 GCA_041576335.1 Anaerolineae bacterium
GTACAACAAACCTATGACGATGGCCTGCCGGCTCGTTCAGCGTATCAGGTATTGGCTCAACCCCACCTTCGGACGTCTTGATCCGGTAGAGCATTGCTTCTTGAAAGGCTAAAACTACCCACAATTCACGAAAATGAAACGTCTGATGCGTTAGCGATTCGACGATGGCGGCTATTATGGCACCCAGGAAAACGACCACGCCTAGCCGAGATCGACCCGGGTACTTGTGAGTAAGCAGTACTATATAAGCCGCTCTGCCCACTGCTATAACGGCAAACAGCACCAACCCCAGCGTACCGATCAAACCACGTTCTACCGAAAAAGCCAGGAAATCATTATGTAACTGTTTACCTTTCTGGCCCACCACTCTGAAATTCTCTGGGCCAACTCCCCATAAGAACACGTCGTGCTCTAGATATGCATCCATGCCTTGCTGCCACAGGTCAAAGCGTCCCTCGGATGATCTTTCAGCACGTCCCAGGAAGATATGTTCGAAGTGCTCCTGATAGCGCTGGTTGTGACTGATGATAAAGTAGAGTACCCCTCCCAGAAGCGCCACAGCGATAGCTAATCGCCCAAAAATCTTGATAATGAGGGCCAACTGTCCGCTAAAGAAAATTGCCATTATGGCGATCGTTAGGCCGGCGACAAATGCTACAGTTGCACCCATCGAGCCTGTAAGCAGCATCGTCAGCAATAACAACAACCCTAAAATCATCGCTGCTTTTTTGGAGGAACTCACCAGAATGAGTGGTACAAAACCTAGCAATTGAAAAAAAGCGGCCGAATTGGCATTTATGAACAAACCGGAGGGCCGGTATTTTTCAAATTCGCTCGACTTATTGGCAAGACTAGCCGTGAACTGCCAGAAATCTGGCGATAAGAACTGGCCAACAATCACTAACCCATGTAAAAACACCATCCCACTCCAAACGATCAGGACGCGGCGGAAGTCCCTGGCTTTTAATTTGGCCAGAACCGCCGTTAGGGTGACAAACCAAACAAAGGCAAAGATCTCTTTCAAGATAACAACTAAGCCATTTCTCGGGGCCGGGGCCGCAAAAGTGCTCGCGAAACTGGCAACCAAAATAAGCCACATGGGAATTAGATAGGACAAACTTATGATTTGCTTCCCGCGGGCAAAAGACAGCCAAAAAATCGGCAGTGCCATGAAAACCCAAATATCTACCAAGATCACATTGAGCGGTAACTTAATCATATCTAAGGGCAATAGGACCAGCATACCGACTAGCCATAGCATGGTGAGACGCCTTGACAAAGACGATTGGCCTGCTTCCGAAGGATCGATTGTATCTGTCAACACCTTATGACCGCTGCTCCACCCCAATTTTCTTGTCACTTTTATGGCCGCCTCCTTGTCACTGTTAGACACAAGGGTTTAAAACTTGAATGATTCACCCTCAAAATTACTATCAGGCCGGCTAAACTGACCACAATTCTTGAGCCAAGGCGATCGAACTGTTGGCCAATGAAAAAAGTAATGTGAGCTTCAAACACGTCAGCGAACAGGCAAAAATTTCTTTTGAATATAAACATAATTTGGGCGCTCTCTCTTGTGCTTTTCCTGATAAATCAGGGCAAGTATTCCACATGGAGCAACGGGGCTCCGGCAGAGTCGCCGTCATATGCCTCGGCCACCCGCCTACCGCTGCCGGTGATGATGACCACCAGGGCGTTGCCGCCGGCCCAGCCGGGCCGGTCCACAATCTCTTGAATAACCGAGCCCATATTCGGGGTCTGCTGATCGGGACCAGCCTCGCCCACCGTCGTCCACGGGGCCGGAGACCAGGCCACGCCGGCAGTCGTTCTGATTCGGGTGGAGATGTTCGCGTCGGAGCTGGTAAACGTCGGAGCATCATCAATAGCTTGCCCCTCAATGGTGAGTGACGTCGCCTCCGAACTTGTCTCATCAACCTGGAACTGCACATAGGCATTAACGATCGTCGCGCCTTGGGGGACAGCCAGCCCGGTGAAGCGCATCCCCACTGTTTGGTCGCTGCCATCAAAGACCAGCTCCAGATCGGGGGTCGAGAGCCGCATACCGCCTGACGCTTTTTCTTCGGCATCATCCGAACCGTCCGCCACTCGGACTTCCACGGTCGTGACTTGGGCAGCCTCATTGACGGTCGTGTCTTCACTGGCGCTGTTGTTGACCCCATTCGGGTCGGTCGTATCCGAGTTCACTTCGGCGCTGTTGATGATCGTGCCCTGGCTGGTGGTGGTGCCGACGATGGTCACGGCCACACCGGCGCCGCTGCTGATGGTGCCCAGGTTACAGGTGACGATCCCGGCCGCTTCGCCGCAGCTGCCTTGCCCCGGCGTGGCCGAGGCAAAACTCACTCCAGCGGGTAGGGTATCGGTCAGCACCACATTCTGAGCGCTGTTTGGACCGTTATTGCTGACGGTGAGGGCATAGGTCACCACCTCACCAACGGTCACGGGATCCACGGCATCCACCTGGGTCAGAGCCAAGTCAGCCTGTGGCGATGGCTCATTGACGGTCGTGTCTTCACTGGCGCTGTTGTTGACCCCATTCGGGTCGGTCGTATCCGAGTTCACTTCGGCGCTGTTGATGATCGTGCCCTGACTGGTGGTGGTGCCGACGATAGTCACGGCCACACCGGCGCCGCTGCTGATGGTGCCCAGGTTACAGGTGACGATCCCGGCCGCTTCGCCGCAGCTGCCTTGCCCCGGCGTGGCCGAGGCAAA
>JBFGLD010001113.1:0-2723 GCA_041576335.1 Anaerolineae bacterium
GCTCGGTGGCATCTTTAGCGTCGACTTTGAGGCCCCCCAATCCCTACGTTCCATCGCGGTTTTGCCGGCTGTGCTGTACTTTTGCACGGTCGCGGCTGCCGCAATAGGGCGCGAAGCCGAAGCAGCCTTGGAGCCTCTAGCTCGAGCTTGGCTTGTAGTACCGGCGGCAATATTGGCCGGTTTTATCCTGTTCGCTAATGCATTTACCTACTTTGTTCCTCAGGCCCATGATTTTGCCTCCTGGAACGCCTTTTCCACTCCTGAGACTATTGTCGGTCGCGAAATGGCCAAATTGGGGCCGGACTACCACTATTTACTGTCGCCGTTTTTTGCCAATCATCCCACTATTCGCTTTTTAGCGCCCGAGGTGGAAGATCAGCAGCCCTTGATTCTGCCGGACGCCTTACCCGTCCGGCTGCCGCCCGACCGGCCCGTGGCCCTTTTCATTCATCCCGACGATGTTGAGGTATTTAATCAGGTGCGTGACCTGTATCCAAACGCGGCGTTCGAGATCGCCAGCAGCCAATCAGTCGAAAAACGGCCGGTAGTTTATCTGGCGAATTTACAGCCGGCGGACATTGCCGCTGTTCAGGGGTTGGAGCTCAAATATTGGCCTGCCGGCGCAGAGACCGAAAGCGATACGCCTCCGCTTAGAACCAGCCGCCCTGGCCAGGTTAACGCGGTTTGGCCGCAGGATGCGCCGGCCTTAGAGCGCTTCGTTGCCGAATGGCGAGGCGTTTTGTATGCACCGCGCTACGGGGCCTACAGTCTTCGCCTGGTGACGCCCGCCGGTGGGCTACTCGAGGTCGATGACAATTTGATTTTTGAGGGGCGGGGAGAACAGTTAGCTTCCACCGTATTGGCCCAGGGAAATCACACCATACGCCTGCAGGCCGAATCCGGCCCGGGTCAGGTGGCGCTTTATTGGCAGCCGCCGGGCGCGGGGGAATCGTTGATCCCCCAATGGGCCCTGTATGTTCCGCCAATCACCAACCACGGGCTGCTGGCCACGTTCTACGCCAATACCAACTGGGAAGGGCGACCCGCACTACAGCGCATCGATACTCAGTTGGATAGCTACTTCCACCTGCTGCCTTTGCCACGACCCTACACCGTAGAGTGGCGGGGCTGGCTGGACGTGCCGCAGTCCGGGGTGTACCACCTGGAACTGGAGGCCGCACAGGAGGCCCAAGTTTTCTTAGATGATCAACTATTAATTGAGGTTCCCACCATTGAGCGATTTTTAACGCGGGTTTCAGAGCAACAAGCTCGCCCGTCTTTTTTCTCCCGTCTCATTGAATGGATTGCCCGGATACTGGGGCTCAAATCTCCAGCCCAGAGTAATCCGCCCCCGCCTCCCACTGAGGAACTTGTGTATCTACTTGACGATTCCGGTAACACGACCATCTCGCTGGAACAAGGTCTGCACGAGATTCGGGTACTCTTTAAAGATAGTGCGGATCGCTCCCGTATTCACCTCTCTTGGACCCGGCCCAACGGCCAGCAAGAGCCAATCCCCAGCCAATATCTCTGGCCGCCGCTCGGCCGTCCCCCGGAGAGCGTTTCTACTCAAATTCAACCCCCGGATACTGTGCAGCCGCTCGAGTTGCGCTGGGGGCTGACTTTGGGTGGGCCCGGTGACCAACCGGGCCAATTCAATGAACCGCGTGATGTGGCTGTCCTGTCCAATGGCGACATCGTGGTCGCTGACACGGCTAACCGGCGGGTTCAAATTTTTACTTCGCAAGGCGGTTTTATCCAGGCCTTAACCGGCGATGATCTTCCCTTTGAAGAACCTCTGGCTGTGGCTGTGAATAGCCAAGACCAAATTTTGGTACTCGACTCTACCCGGCAGTGGATCTACCGTTACGATGCTGCGGGTAACTTTATCGACCGCTTCGGCGGACCGGAGGCGCGCCTTTTCCATCCTCGGGGGATGACCATTTTTGAGGACGATACGGTGGCTCTGGCCGACACCGGCAGCGCCCGCGTCGCTTTTTTCAATCCGGACGGCGCGTTTCGGGGCCAAGTGGGGCAATTTGGCGACGGTCCCGGCCAGTTTAACGAGCCAACCGATGTGCTTCGTGACGCCCAGGGTACTTATTTTGTGAGCGAAGCCGAGACCGACCGGATTCAGCGGGTCGATGGGAGCGGTAACGCTTTGGGCCAGTGGGCCATTCCACCGAGTTACGCTTTTAATGGGCCGCATCTGGCTGCGGCTCCCGATGGCTCTATCTTTGTGACCGGGATGCAGAGCCAAGCCCTGCTGCGTTACGCGCCTGATGGCAGCCTGCTCAACCAGTGGCAAACCATCAGCCTGGTTTCGCTGGTCGCTCCGCTGGGAGTATATTTTGATCCGCATATGAGCCATTTGTACGTGACGGACGTGCAAACCCACCAAGTGCACGTTTTTGAAGTACGGGTGGGAAATTATTAATTGATTCGGTTCCTCCCGCGGGTGTGGGCGCCGCAAAAGACTGTCTTTGTGACTTTTATCACTTGTCAGGCAAAAGGAGTTGTGCTACCATAGTGCGAATATTTCCTCGATCACAAAAAACATAGGGTGAGTTTATGACTGCCACTGTATGCGATCGCTGGAACCGCTGTCTGAATTTTTGGCTGAAAGAGCGTCCCGGCTGCAATCAGTGTGGGGTCCTGATTACGATGAATCACTTTCACCACACCCTCAAGCACTACCGCATCTGCCACAACTGTTTTGAAGA
>JBFGLD010001114.1:0-2723 GCA_041576335.1 Anaerolineae bacterium
GAAGAGAAACGATCCTATCAGGGCGGAGAGGTTGCGCCGCACATTCTCATGGAAATTGAGGATACCAAGGCAGAACTCAAAATGCTGCGCGATGAATTAAGACAACTTGAAACTGAGTCGGATACAGCTGCACCAATCGAAAAGACAGGCCAAGACGATAATCCAATCACCACAAGTCCTCCTTTAGATGATCCCCCCCAACCGCCGCAATCTGTAGGCCACCAGTTTGACGTTTCCATTGGCGACGACAATAAGAATATTGCCATCGGCGAAAATGTGTCCATCGTCACCGAAGCTACGGCCGTACCGACAAATTACGATCGCGAAGTTATCAATAATCATCTGGAAAATTTGCGCCGAATGTTAAACCAGCTGTCTCATCTTGATCAAAAACAGCAAATCCTGGCCGAGGATCGTCTGGATACTCTGGTTACCGAATTTACGAAGATAAATGAGGGTCCGAACCCACATTCTATCAGGCAGGCCGCCGAATGGTTGCTCGATAATGTGCCTGACTTAACCAGTGCACTCGGTGCCCTATGTAACAGCCCGATCACCACAAGATTGCTTAGTCGTGCAGGTCAGGAAACTCTCGCAGGGCTCAAAGCACGCTTTGGTAACAAATAAGGTTCATTCCTACGCTTCACGACAGCATGAAGAGAAATTCCGTTGGTAGCTACGCTAGGGGTTAGTATCTTTGGTATTTGAAGGTAAAAAAACGAGGTATTATAAGGGAACGAAAATCTTCTCGCTTGGTCAGGCCTATGCTGCCCTTATTTTTTTGCATTGCCCCGGCTCTGGCCGCCCGAGCCAGCTACCGCAGCGGTACTGATCCCCGCTGGTGGGCGGCCCCGCCGGCCGTTGTCCTTGGGGCTTATGTCGCGGCGACGTTTTACCTCAAACGTCAGGGGAAGTTGAAGCCAGGGCCTATTTCATCGAGCCGGCGATAGAATCGCTGATGTGGCTGAAAAAATAATCCCTCTGATTTGAAGTCGGAAGAAGAATAAGTGACGGGCAAGGTAACCGCTGATATTTGAATTAGAAACTGGTGTACAAAACCACATTTATCAATAATATCGTACCGTCCTTGTCCGAATTTTTTACCAATCAATTCATCTTCCATAGACCTTTCTCTTAAAAAGTTTATGGTAACAGCCCCACTTGCCGAAAGACGTCTGAGAGTTGATCGTCATTCAGCGCGTGGTCGGGTGGTATTGGCGCTGGTCATTAAAACTCTGCCACACGCCCAAACAGCGGTTCCAGACCCGGTTGATGGCTTCGTTGGGCTTTTCGTTGGGCGCCAGGTGATAGGCTTCCGGCTGTAGGCCATCTAGTTCGCCACCGGCAACAAGATATAAACCCCCAACACATCCGGCGGGAGCTGGAGCGACTGCGCCAGGCCGCCCTCGCCCTGGGCCGGCAGCGCATCGCCGGCCCGGTGCTGGATAGCGAGCAGGGGTATGTGCGGCTGGGAGCGGCTCGCTAAATTGCCGGGTGGCTTGGAGCGGATTATCTGCCGTTGGATCGATTGCAAGGGGGGGATATCGCCCGCACTGTGCGGGGACGGTTGGCGTAGATGGGGATTGTCACGAAAAGCATACTGTAGATTCTCCTGTCGACGGTTTAACTTCAGAGCGTAAAAGTATGTATCATAGCTCCCAACGTAAATAATGTGATTGCTAATCCGGGGTGTCGCGGTGATATTTCCATTAGTGCTAAACCGCCGGAGCAATTTCCCGGTGATCCGATCCAGGGCATACAGCTTGGTATCACTGCTGCCGAAGTAGACAACGCCGTCGACCACCACGGGTGACGACTCTACCCAAAAACCGGTTTCATATTTCCAGCGTAACGCGCCGGTTTGGCGATCCAAGGCATAAAGATGGCGGTCATCGCTGCCAAAGTAAACCGTGCCACCGACAATAGCGGGCGAAGATTTTACCGGCTCGCCCGTTTTGAACCGCCATTTTTCCTGACCGGTCTGCCTATCTAAGGCGTAAAAATAACCATTATCACTACCCACATAGACTATCTCATCGAAAACGTTGGGCGACGCAATATCCGCACTGTCTTTTTCAACCTGCCACTCGATGTGGCCGGTTTGGCTATTCAGGGCATACAGGTGGCTTCCGCCGCTAACATAGACCAGGCCGTCAACAACGGTTGGCCGACTCCGGACCGGCCCCTCAGTTTTGATGCGCCATTTTTCCTGGCCGGTTTGACCATTCAAGGCGTAAAAATTGCCGTTATCGCTGCCAAAGTAAAGGACGTTTGCCAAATATGTGGGGGATGAGCGTACCGGCGACCCGGCGGCAAATTGCCAGCGGGCCTCTCCGCTTCGGCCGTGGAGGGCATATACATGCCCGTCATCGCTGCCAAAATAGACCGTTCCGGCGGCCGTTTCCGGCGCAGACCAGATTCCGCCCTCGGTTTCAAATCGCCACCGTTCCTCACCCGATTTTGAGCTGAGGGCATAGAGCGTCTTATCCATACTGCCAAAATAAACCAGCCCATTGGCCACCGCCGCCGACTTGCCGATCATCCCGCCCGTCTCAAATTTCCAGTCCATGACCAGGGTTCGGGCCGCGTGATCAACGACGGGAGATGACTCGGTTACAGCTTCGTACTGAACCGAGACCGGCAGCTGAGTATCGCAAACCTGCCCGGTACATAAATCCGCAGCAGGCTGATAGCCTAGTTGGCTGGTGTTATTGAAATTAATC
>JBFGLD010001115.1:0-2720 GCA_041576335.1 Anaerolineae bacterium
ACCACCTCCTCACCTGATGCGCTTCTTCTTCCTCCCCGCGTCCAGGCAATCATTGCCGGGCGACTGGCCCAACTTTCCCCAACCGCCCGCAAAGTGGCCGAGGTTGGCGCCGCCATTGGACGCGCCTTTGCGCTCGACCTGCTATTGCTCGCCGGATATGACGATGAAGAAACCGTTATCCGCGCCCTTGACGAACTGTGGCAGCGCCGCATTGTGCGCGAGCAAAGTGCTAATCTGTTCGACTTTACGCACGACAAACTGCGCGAAGTGGCCTATGCCGAAATCACCCTGCCCCAACGCCGTTTGCTCCATCGCCGCATTGCCCAGGTGTTTGAAGCGCTCAACGCGGAGGCGCCTGACCCCATCAGCTCCCAGGTGGCCAGGCACTATGAGCAAGCGGGCCTGTTTGAACAAGCGATTCCCTACTTTCAACGGGCCGGTGCCGTTGCCGCCAGCGTATATGCCAACGACAATGCAATCGAATTATTCACGCGTGGCCTGACGCTTCTTTCACAATTACCATCTGGCACGATTCGCGATGCACAAGAACTGAACTTGTATCTGGCCCTAGCGCCACTTTATCGAATTACCAAAGGGTGGGCTTCGCCGGAGATTGAGCAGTGCTTGAACCGTGCGCTGATCTTAAGCGACAAAGTCGGGGACGCTTCGCACCGGGTACAGGCACTTTACGGCTTGCAATCGTTAAACGTCGTTGCAGCACGGCTAGAAAAGGTGCAATACACGTATCCTGAAATGGACAAGTTGTTTAGGCAGATGGAGGGCAATAGACCACCGTTCGCCGGACTTATGTACGCGGGCGCAAAGCTGCATATGGGACAACTGTTCGAGGCGCGCGAGCAGTTTGAAAGTATTGTGGCTGAACGTGACAGTAGGCACATTCGTGATTTGCAAGAGTCGCAAGGCGTGAATTATCTGGTGCTTGGCTACGCCTGGAATGCACACGCTTTGTGGTGCCTGGGTTATGTGAATTCGGCGCTCAAGAGCGCCCAAAATGCAATTGCGTTTGCGCGAGAATTTGAGCAGCCGTTTAATCAGGCGTTAGCCATTACTCACATGGCGACGTTACAAGAATGGTACGCCGACACAGACACCTTTTTTACCCATGCAAAAGATGCCTATACGCTTACAAGCGAGTATCAAGTGACGTATTATCATGCTTGGGCAAGCACCCTTTTGCATTTTGCACAGGTGTGGCAGTATCCTGACCCTAACGGCTTAGCCAAACTGGGCGATGCGATCCAAATCTTCATAAATATGGGCTCACGTTTGCGCCTGCCTCTTTACTTCTCGCTGTTGGCGCGAGCGTGCCAGCATGCAGGGAAGTTTGATGATGCCCTGGAGGCCATCGCGCATGGGTTGACCGAAGCATTGCAGAACAATGAGCGCTGGTGGGATACCGAACTCCATCGCCTGCGCGGCGAATTGATGTGGGCACAAGGCGCAGACCCCGACGAGGTCGAAACGGCATTGCAACGTGCGCTTGAAATTGCCCAGGCCCAGCAGGCCAAATCGCTGGAACTGCGGGCCGGGGGTAAACGGCTGCGTCCGGCGCTAACCTTATTGGCGGCCCAATTTGGCCAACCCAACCAGCCTCAGGTGATCCGGGTTGCGATCGCGATGGAGCTGTTACACCTGGCCACACTTTATCACGACGACATTGTGGATGAAGCGGCGACGCGACGGCAAGTTCCATCAGCCAATGCCAAATGGGGTAACCGCATGGCTGCTTTTGCCGGGAATTACATCTTTGCCAAGGCCACCGAGCTTTTTGCCTCGGCGGGCGATCAGGTGAACCAACGGGTAAGCCAGGCCATCGCTACCGTTTGGATCGGGCAGATGCGAGAAACCGAGAGCGCCTACCACCTGGATTTAGAACAAGAACGCTATTTTGACATCATTGCCAAAAAACCGCCGCCCTTTATGAATTACCCTGCTATCTAGGCGCGCTCGTCAGCCGAATCTCGCCGCCATTTCTGGAATCGCTGGCCGAATACGGTCACAACCTCGGCATGGCCTTTCAACTCACCGACGACGTTATGGATATCGTGGCCACGGAAACGGAGCTTCGAAAGCCACCAGGCCTTGATTTAAGGGAAGGTATCTATATCCTCCCGGTAATCTTCACCTTGAGGTCAAATGACGATGGCGCCCGATTGCGGACGATCTTGGCCCGAATGAAACTGGAACGGCAGGGCGTTGACGAGGCCCTGGCCATATTGCGTCAGAATGACTCGATTCTGAAAACTATGGCGGTCGCCAGGTCGTTTATCCAACAGGCCAAAACGGAGCTCGAGCGGTTACCGGCCGGGTCGGCGGAGTAAAAATCCGGCGCAACGGTGCTAAGGAAAAAGCCTCGGCGTTTTTTGTGATAGCCGCTGATGGAGGCAATTCAAACTTCGCCAAACGAATCGGCCTGCTGGCCGAAGACCGCTGGTCCATTGGCAATGCGATGCGAGGCTATTATTGTAATATCTCCGACTTAGATGACCTCTTTTTGGTATATGTGCCATTGATAGATCCTACCAACGCCCGTATGTTAGCCGGCTACCTGCAACTTCTCAACAGCCAAACCGCTATTTTCTACGAACTTGCCGGTCGCTTAGGGGGCATTGTCGGCGCCGTACCGGACCAGCTACGCCCTATTTTTGGCGAGTTTGGACGAAACCTTGGCCTCGCCTACCGGCTGACGAGTGATGTCT
>JBFGLD010001116.1:0-2719 GCA_041576335.1 Anaerolineae bacterium
ACTCCCAAGTGCCTCTTCAAACCAGGGTAATCCATTCACACTGTCAGGATTTTAACAATGTTAAAGAATTATGCTGAGATTATAGCACAAAAGTACCATATGTCAGTAAAAGTTGCGTAAAGAAAAGCTTAAGACCCGGCTAGTTTGGTACAGGTGTGCTCCGACAGCGGATGATAAGTTGTTCGTCTTCCAGCCGATTGTGGAGAGAGTCGCGGGAGAAGCAAACCCGAATCCTGGCCGGTCATACAAGGTCATTCCTTCTCGCAGCGCCGGCCCATATTGTTGCGGATGCGAGATCTCAATGTAGATATTACTTTGATAGCAAGGATTAAACAAAGAGTGAATTAGTGCTATAATCGGGTCAGAATACGGCTGCGGTTGAACAGATATCAAGAGAATTGGCCGTTATGGTGCGTCTAGAACGTTAGGCAAAATCGCTGACAGTCGTTTCAAGCCGTATACTGGTAGGTTTTACCAGGTCAGCAGGGTCGATTCTAGAAAAAACCTAAAGATAAGTGACTGTCAGTTAGAATTCAGGACAGAGCCGGCTGTTAAACGATCGCCGGTCCGGTGCTGGAACGTTGGAATAATCAATGTTTGTTTGAGACTTGAGGAGATCATTATGGCAACGAACCAAGATGAACAACATCTGCAAATTCTATCGGTCTTTCACTTTGTCGTCGGCGGCTTAACCGCTCTGTTTGCCTGTTTTCCCATTTTTCATCTGGTCATCGGCCTGGGCATGCTCACCGGCGGTTTTGGGCCACCGCCTGCGGATGAAGAATTTCCTTTCCGGCTGTTTGGGCTGATGTTTGTTCTGTTCCCGGCGATTATCATGTTGTTGGGCTGGGCCCTGGCCGGATCCATCATCGCGGCGGGCTATTTTCTGTCGAAACGACAAAACTATACCTTCTGCCTGGTAGTGGCCGGAATTGAATGTATTTTTATACCCTTTGGCACGGTGTTGGGGGTTTTCACGATCATTGTGCTCGTCCGTCCAACGGCTAAGGCCCTGTTTGAGGCCCGGTCGCCGGGCAATTTGGCCATTGCAAACGGCCCCGGCCGAGAGGATTGACTCGCGGGCCGAGCAAAGCTGGCTGTAGGCGGGGCTGGCCGGAGTGCACCGCTTGAATGGCAGCCGTAAGGGGCAGCAGTGCATGCCCGCCAGGCGCTGAAACTGGCCCAAGCCGGTGGCCGGCCGATTTGTAGCCGTCTTGTGGACATTTTGCAGCCACTGACGACCAAGGCTAAACACCGTTAACTTCGCCCAAATCGAAGGTCAGCGCGCAGCCTGGCCGCGACCGTAGGGAGTGCAGAGCCTCTCCGAGCGATAACTACTGGACTTTGCGATAGCCCTCCCGGTAAGACGGAGGCGATGGGCACCGCCCCAGACATGGCGATAGACTTGATTCGCCTTTCCAGTAGTCTTGGTTATGATAGCATCACCCTTCCATGCCCTTGAGTCACTCTGAAGGAGCGATGATGCTTTTCACTCAATCTAAAATCAATCCGCCGGAAATTCCCCCGAATCTGGAGTGGTTAAATACTCCGCGCCCGCTGACATTGGCCGAACTGCAGGGAAAAATTGTGCTGCTGGAGTTCTTTACATACGGCTGAGTCAACTGTATACATAATGTGGCGCAGTTGCGCCGCCTTCGTGAGCAGTTTTCCGGCGAATTGGTGATAATCGGCGTTCATTCGGCCAAGTTTCCGGCTGAAGGTGCGACAACAAATATTCGTGAGGCCGCCATGCGGCGCGGCGTCGACCATCCGGTAGTGAATGATGTTGACTTCAAGATATGGCAAAGTTACGCTGTAAAGGCATGGCCCACTCTGGTGTTGATCAATCCTGCCGGAAAAATTGTCGATACGCAATCCGGCGAAATTCTGGCCGATGACTATGCCCGTAAAATTGCGGCGCTCATAGCCGAGGCTGAGGCTGAGGGTACGCTCGACCGCCGTCCGCTCGATCTGCAACCGGAGCGGATGACTGAGCCGCGACGTCTGTTGAAGTATCCGGCCAAGCTTTTGGCGGTTCGGCAGCAGCGCAGTTCGGAGCGCCAACTTTACATTGCCGATACCGGTCACCATCGCCTTCTCGAGGTGAAGCTGACCGGCAAGGATCAGAGCGGCCGGATTGTGCGGATATTTGGGACTGGTCAGCCCGGATTGAAGGATGGCCCGGCTAACGAAGCGATGTTCCACGACCCCCACGGTATGGCCCTCAGCGGCCTTACATTGTATGTGGCCGACACCGCAAATCACGCGGTTCGCGCAATCGACTTGCAAGCAAACACGGTGCGCACGGTGGCCGGAACGGGTCACAAAGGGCATGGCCGGTTTGAAGTGGGCCAACCCACTCAAACGGTGCTGCGCTCGCCCTGGGCGCTGTGGGCGGAGAAAAACATCCTGCTGATTGCCATGGCCGGGTCGCACCAGATCTGGGCCTTAGTCGGCGAGGAACGACTGGGTATCTTTGCCGGTAACGGCCGAGAGGCCCTGGTCGATGGCCCGCTGGTCGAAGCCAGTTTCAACCAGCCAAGTGATTTGGATGCGGGCTTCGGCCACATGTTTATAGCCGACTCCGAGGCCAGCGCGATTCGGGCTATTTCAATGGGCGAAGATCCACAGGTAATGACTGTCATAGGCCAGGGGCTGTTCGAGTTTGGGGATGTCGACGGTCAGGGCGGGATGGTTCGTCTGCAGCACCCTACGGGGC
>JBFGLD010001117.1:0-2718 GCA_041576335.1 Anaerolineae bacterium
TAACAGCGTGTCGTATACCTCGACAATGAGTTTGCCCTCTTCCTCGGGTGTACGAGCCGCCTCGGTCACCTCGGCCACCCGGCCGCGAATGAAGTTGGCTCCCTCGTCCATAACTCGATGGTAAAACTCTTCGTAGCGCTTACCGGCAGCACGAATGTCGATGTAAAAGTTGTAAACGTCAGCCTGAGGCAGACGCTCGCGGACCAGGTGGGCAAATTTTAGCGAATACATGCAGCAGACCCGGGAACAGTACTCGTGGTAATTCTTGTCCCGCGAGCCGACACAGTGGATGATGGCCACCGTTTCCGGCTCAGTCGTTCCGTCGCGCAAAACAATCTTGCCGTTAGTGGGGCCGGCAGCATTTACCATGCGTTCGAACTCCAAGCTGGTGAAAACGTTGGCCAACTGCCCATAGCCATAGTGGGGAATGCGCCGGGCATCGAAGGCATCATAGCCGGTGGCCAGGATGATACTGCCTACCTCGAGCTGGAGAATTTCATCCTCTTGTTCAAAATCGATGGCGTTGGTTGGGCAAAATTTTTCGCAGGCTTTGCATTTACCCCGTTGGAAGTAAACGCAATTTTCTATGTCGACGACCGGGTACTTGGGCACGGCCTGGGGGAAAGGGCGATAGATGACTTTGCGCTTGCCCAGACCCGCCTCAAATATGTTATCGACTACGCTCCAAGGGCATTTCTCAATACAGATACCGCAGCCAGTGCACAGCGCCTCGTCGATATAGCGCGCTTTTTTGCGTACGGTTACGGTGTAGTTGCCGAGATAGCCATCGACCGCTTCCACCTGGCTATAACTTAGCAAGGTGATGTTCGAGTGCTGGCCCACCTCGACCATTCTTGGCGTCAGGATGCAGGCGGCACAATCTAGGGTGGGGAAGGTCTTATCGAGTTGGGCCATGTGACCGCCGATGGATGGTTCGCGCTCGACGATATAGACGTGGTGGCCGGCGTTGGCCAGTTCGAGCGCGGCACTGATCCCGGCAATGCCGCCGCCGACGATCAGCGTGTTTGGGTTAATGTCTACCGGCAAAGGTTCCAGCGATTGATGATGGACAACGCGCCCGATGGCAGCTTTGACCAAGGCCTTAGCTTTTCGGGTGGCCGCCTTTTTGTCATCGGTGATCCACGAACCGTGCTCCCGAATGTTGGCCATCTCAAACAAAAATGGGTTCAAGCCGGCCCGTTCGCAGGCTGCCCGGAACGTCTTCTCGTGCATGTGGGGCGAACAGGCAGCCACGACTACCCGGGTTAAACCCTGCTCTTTAATATCCTCTTCGATCAAATCTTGCCCCAAGCTCGAGCACATAAATTCATAGGCGCGGGCAACCGCCACGTGAGCCTGCTCGCCCGCCCAGCGGGCTACTTCCTCCACATCAACCTTATCGGCAATATTGGTGCCACAATAGCAAATATATACTCCTACTTTCTCGCTCATAGAGTCCTATCCTTTTGTGGATTCTATGCCTCCACACTTGGTGCAAAAATATCCAACAACTGCAACCGAGTCGCCTTGAGGCGGGCGGCAATGACTTCAGCAACACGCCACATGATGGCAAAGCCCAGGTCGTGATCGGCCTGGCACGCCTCCCACAGTCGCAGCGCGTCGAAGGCAATAGCGTGGGTGGGCGTTAGAGCCTGGGCAGTGGCAGTTTTTCGCTGCGGGGGGATGAGCGATGACCAACCAAGAATCTGACCTGGCCCCGCCGTGAGTATTCTCACCCGACCGCGACCCGGTACGTGCACGTCAAGGCCCACTTGCCCTGTCTCGATCAGATAGATTTTTGGGTCAACACCACTTTCGTGGAAAATGACATCATCTTTGGCATAGTCCATCATAGTGGCCATTGAAGTCAGCATTTCTAATTGACGCAATTCCAATTCGCGGGTAAATTCCAGAGATTGGAGCGCCCTAAGTATAATTTCAGACGTCACAATAACACCTCCACACATTTTCTAAGCTGTCTCGGAAAGCAGGCGCTGGTCATTCGACAAAACGGAAAAGGCAATACGAAACATATCACGTAGTGCGTATTCCGTCTTAAGCCAATTAATCATTTGCGTTCCGAGAACTCCCTTCTTGAAAATTGTCTTGCACAGGACCAGCGTTTGAGCTCAGTCCGTCACGGGCCACGTCCAGCGCGCGGGGACCGTGGCACGTTAATTCTTGAGCATTTTTTTGCCTTGCGGATGCTGTCCGGGCGATTAAAGCGCTTCATGAACCAATTCGACCAGATCCTTGACCACGAGTTGGTCTTCGTGCCCGGTGGTTTTAATCGCATCTCGATACATGGTCACGTCCTTGGGACATGCAACGACCAAGACCTGCACCCCATTAAGCCCAGCAGCTTCGCGAATGCGCATTTCGCTGGGCCGCTCCTTTACCAGGCCCTCTTCCATCCAGATCCGGCCACCGCCGGCCCCGCAGCATAGGGCCCGATCGCGATTGCGCGGCATTTCGACCAATTCGCAGCCGGTGGCTTTGATCACGCGTCGGGGGGCATCATACACCCCGTTGTAGCGCCCCAGGTAACAAGGGTCGTGATAGGTGACCGTGTAATTGAGTTGTTTAGTGAGCCGGAGCGCACCGGACGCAGGCAGCTGATCTAACAATTCGGTGTAGTGCAGCACCGGACGCCTCCCATTGATGTCCGGCGGATACTCGTGCTTCAGCGTGTTGTAGGTATGCGGGTCGGTCGTAACA
>JBFGLD010001118.1:0-2711 GCA_041576335.1 Anaerolineae bacterium
AGCAGCCAATCGCATGGCCTGGTTTGGTTCAACCCCAAAGACAAGATTGCCCTGCTGCAGGAATATCTTGGCCAGGATTCCCGTCCCCGAACCGACATCGGCAATCACCCAGGTAGGTGAAAAGTTTATCTCCTCCCTCAAATAATCGATGACAGCACGCGGGTAGTCCGGGCGATATTTAATATAGTAGGCGACTCGGTTAGAAAATCGTTTTTTAGGGTCTGTGATCATAGCTTTGCCCATTGTTCTTGTGTCACCAATCTAGGTGTGATACAATGCGACGCTAAGTATAGCAACTTTATACTTTTTTTAAAATTGAGGTCCCTTGTTAATGAAACCTACTCCACCTATCGTTGGTGTTCCCTGCCGCCACGATTTTAGCGTGCTCTACAATCAAAGGCCAGTCTATGCTCAAAGTGAGGGTTACCTCTCGGCGATTACCCAGGCCGGCGGCATTCCCTTTTTGATCCCCCTGAACTTAGATCGGCCAGCCTTACGTCGACTATATGATCTAAGTCAGGGTATTTTACTGCCTGGTGGGGGAGATATTGCGCCGGAACTTTGCTATCAGGAACCGCACGCCACTTTATCCGACGTGCAGCCCGATCGGGACGAACTGGAAATTACCCTAAGCCGCTGGGCAGCCGCTGAGGGCAAACCTCTGCTGGGCATTTGCCGGGGCATTCAAGTTATGGCGGTTGCAGGGGGTGGCACGCTTTGTCAAGATTTGCCATCCCAAATGCCGGAGGCAAAGCTGCATAACTATGGTTATCTCAACGGAAATAGTCCCACCTGGCACGATCTCGTCCACGAAGTCCGGCTGAGCCCGGACTCACGTTTGGCGCAGATCCTTCAGACCACATCGCTCTGGGTGAATAGCCTACACCACCAAGCTGTCCAAAACGTAGCCGAACCGTTTGCAATAACCGGGCGTTCCAGCGATGGCGTTGTCGAAGTCATTGAGCTAGCTGACCATCGGTTTTGGTGTGGGGTGCAGTGGCACCCGGAAGTCTTGCTTGCGGAACACGTATCGGCTCGCCGGTTATTTGAGGCCTTTATTGAAGCCTGTCAAGCATATTCAAACGAAATGGAACTTCAACTTGTAGATTTAAGCCAAAGGAAGAGGAACCTATGAAATTGGTTACTTATCAACACGAAGGACAGGTACGGACAGGCGCCAAGCTGAATGGGCAGATCGTCGATCTGAACCGAGCCTATAAAGTCGCCCTGTATCACAGCGGCAATCACGATGAACTCACCGTCGCCGATGCCCGTGTTTCCACCAATATGGTCGCGTTACTCAATGGGGGAGATGCCTCGATGAGGGCAGCACAGCAGGCCGTGTCATTTATCGAGGAGCAGCTAGATGCCAGCCACGGAGAAACCGGTGAGCCGGGGATCATGGCCATGGCACAGCAGGCACTGTCCTATGTTCAGGCTCAGATTGGAGCCTTTGGCAAGGCACTCAAGCTCGGGACA
Organism: Anaerolineae bacterium; assembly: GCA_041576335.1. Taxonomy (GTDB): domain Bacteria; phylum Chloroflexota; class Anaerolineae; order 4572-78; family J111; genus JANQQF01. Next base: position 1,480 of record JBFGLD010001118.1, read on the forward strand.
CAAGGCATTCTCTACGCGGCCAGTGACGTCTCACTACTTCCACCCATATTGCGCCCGGGGAAAGTTGTTTGCATGGGATTGAATTACCGGGCCCATGCCACAGAAGCCGGCATGGAGGTACCGCAATATCCGGTTCTGTTCCACAAGCTAGCCACCTCGCTCTTAGGCGAAGGACAGCCGGTGGTGATTCCGCGTATCAGTAAAAAGCTGGATTATGAGTGTGAATTGGCTATCATCATAGGCAAACGCGGCAAAAATATCCCCGAGAATGAGGCCCTGTCTTATGCGGCGGGCTATACCTGCGCTAATGATATCAGCGCCCGCGATCTCCAATTCCGGACGCCGCAGTGGACCACCGGCAAAATGATGGATGCTTCTTGCCCATTGGGCCCGGCCCTCGTTACCCGGGACGAAATCAGCGACCCCAATGCGCTCAATATCAAGACCATTCTCAACGGCGAAGTGATGCAAGACGCAAATACGAGCGATATGATTTTTGACGTTCGCCAAATTATTAGTTACATCTCCCAAATCGCTACCCTCGAACCCGGCGACGTGATCCTCACCGGCACACCCTCAGGCATCGGCAGTACCCGCAAGCCGCCCGTATTTCTCAAAGATGGTGATACAGTCACAATCGAGATTGAAAAACTCGGTAGCCTAACTAATCCCGTAATTGCAGAGGCCTAAGACCTGGAGGAACAATGAAAAAGGAATCAGTTCAAGAATGGATGACCCGTGATGTCATTACGATCGCCCCTAACACTAAGCTGCCCGAAGCACACCGGCTGATGATGGATAAAAAGATTCGCCGTTTACCAGTGGTAAAAGACGGTCAATTGGTCGGTATCGTGACGCGTGGCGATGTGCGCGAGGCCGAGCCTTCTGATGCATCATCGTTGAACATCTGGGAAATCAACTATTTGCTGAGCAAGCTCGATATCGAACGGATCATGACGAAGGACCCAATTACAATTTCTGAGGATGCAACCATCGGCGAAGCAGCTCGATTGATGATGGAAAAGAAAATTAGCGGGCTGCCGGTTGTCAACAATCGGGGCAAGCTGGTAGGCATCGTAACTGAATCCGATATTTTTCGCCTGGTTGTGCAGGAGTGGGACCAAGCAGATTAAAACGAATGCAGCCCATGAACGAGTTTCACTACATAACCTATGCCCAAGAGATTATGTTTGGTTCCGGAACCGTCAAGCGGTTAGGTGAGGCGATTGACC
>JBFGLD010001119.1:0-2704 GCA_041576335.1 Anaerolineae bacterium
AAGTTAAGGTCAGGAAGCGGGTCGCCCCGCTCCCTGCCTCTGCAAAACGGCTCGTGAGACTTTCACCTCAAGCCGCTCCTCAGCAGAATGGCTGTTGTCATCAGCACCTTTAAGCGTGAGCAACGTCGTGACAGTGGCCGTGCAGTAAGCCCAAGTTTACATAACGGTTATCGGAATGATTACCATTGAGGTGATGAACCTCTAAGACATCCTCTGCCGAAAAAGGCAATCCACAATTTTCGCATTTGCCGCCTTGCCATTTCAAGAGTTTGACCACTCGCAGCGGTTTGAGCGGATGTCGCTGTAGTCGCTGCGCCCAATAGAGCCAATCCCCATCAAAGGGACTTTTGGAGCCAATCACTTTGACGTGTCGCCGGATTTTGGTCTGTTCATACGGGTACAGGTAGTGTTGCCCATCAGTGAAACGGACAAGACCATCCAGTCGTTTCCAGTAGCGACGATAACACCATTTGGGCCACTTTCTTGGATGGCGAAAGGCCGCCCAACGACGCAACTTGTAATACAGTTGAGCCGACATCTTGTTGAACGTCACTTTGGCGCTACAGGTCCTGTAGTAGTTGGCCCATCCCCGGATGATAGGGTTGAGTTTACCAATCAGCCCGGCTTGAGAACTACCCCGATAATCGCGGATAATTTGTTTCAATTGGGCCAGATGGCGGTTGATGGCTTTCTGGCTGGGTTTAATCAAGGTCTTGAAACCGGCTTGGCCCCGGTAGGTTCGGGTTTTGTATCGGCCCACCTGATATTGCCTGATGTTGAAACCCAAAAAGTCAAAGCCGACCTGGCCTTCGTGTTCATCGAGGGTGTGGCTGATCTGACTTTTGGTCGGGTTCAGTTGCAGTCCGATTTGACCTAACCACCCTTCGACTTGGGCCTTAATCTGCTTGAGTTGCTCAAGGTCGTCATGCAAAATGACCACATCGTCGGCAAAGCGGATGACAGCCGGTTTGTGTCGTTTGGGATAGCTTTTCAAGATGTCCTCTTCCAGGCCGTGCAGGGCAATATTCATTAACAGCGGCGAAATCACCCCGCCTTGAGCCAGGCCTGTTTCGGGAAAGAGGGTTTCGTCTTGATCGACAATACCCGCCTTGAGCCAGCTTCGCACCAAATTGGTGATCGGTTGGATACTCAGCAATTTGTCCAACAAGGCTTGATGGTTGATTTTATCGAAGCATTTTTCAATATCGGCTTTCAGCACATATTTAGGCTTGAGCCGGATGAAGTTGAAGACCGCTTCAATAGCGTCGTGGGGACTGCGACCCGGCCTGAAACCGTAGGAGTTGGGTTCGAAAACCGCTTCCCATTCTGGTTCCAAGGCCAGTTTGACCAGAGCTTGATAGGCTCTTTGCAACATCGTCGGGATGCCCAACGGCCTTTGACCGCCGTCAGACTTGGGCAGATACGTCCGGCGTACCGGGTCTGCCGCCTGGTCGAGCTTTCGCAAGCGTCGAGCGTAGAACAGCCGTTGCTTAGGGGTCAGTGAGGCCACCCCATCTACCCCGGCTGTCTTTTTACCCCGATTGTCTTGCGAAACCCGGCGCACGGCTACAAGCCGTGCCGACCAGGAGCGAAGCAGCAAGCGTTGCAAGTTGTGGACTGTCCTGACATCGCCCCGCAGCTTGGCTCGATAGATGCGCTTTTGCAGGCGAAAAACGTTCCGCTGAAATTTCTTCCAGGGTAACGATTTCCAATCTTCACTCGGTCGTATTGCCGGTGTCATAAGCTCTGACCTGTGCCAGTGCCTCTATCTTCCATTCTGCCGGACCCACGTCAGCCTATCCTCCGCGTTACCAGAGGCTTTTGCTTCTTGGGTCATCCTGCTCCCCTTGGCTTGCGGCCGGTTGCCTGCTTGGTTGCCCAAGAGCGTCCGGGGAGTTACTCCGTTCCGAGTGTCCATTTTCCGTGACTTTAGGTCGGTACTTTACGCCGGGGGTGTGTCGAGTGGATATGCCGTGAGATTTGACCACGACACCTCACCCCTTGTTCTTTTGAACCCTGCCGCGAACAGTTACCTGTTCGATTAGCCGACGTTGGCAGGTTGTGCTTCACGACGCTTCGGATATACCTTCGCTTTCGCTGACCATAGTTACTTGTTCGACGAGGTCACTATGTTCGGTTCACAGCTTATCGCCTTTCCACCCTTGCTGCTGACGTTTGATAACCAGTCGCCCGCCATAGGGCGGCACTGTCTCCCATCCACCGGGGAGGTTGGAGTTGATGGATACGCCATTTCAGGGTATCATCTCATCAACTTAGACACTCAGTTGTCAAAGAACCGCCGATCCTGTTCTTTGCCGCTCATCCCCTGGCTTTTGCCAGTTTCGAGCGAACGGATCGCACCAAATCAATGCACGCGAATTGCTAAGCAGCGTTTAATAGAAATTGTTTGGGCCTGCGGCGGTCCGTTGGCGTTGCAGGTGGTTTCGCTGGCCCGCAATCGTTATACTGAGTTGACAAATTTAGTCATAGAAAATTGTCAAGTTCGATGGGTTCAGGTTGGATCGGGCTAGGCCAATTGGTGATGAGTTGAGCTTCAATCTTGGCCATCGCTTGTTGAAAATCGGCTTGCAGGGTTCTATCCAGAACCCGGGCATAAAGCTATGGTGGTGTTCAGATGGTCGTGGCCTAACAGCTTTTGAATCCGAGTAATATCCATACCGGTATTGAGCAGCCGGGTGGCCAG
>JBFGLD010001120.1:0-2703 GCA_041576335.1 Anaerolineae bacterium
AGGGAGAGGCATTCACAGCGGAGGTTATTTCCCAAGCGTTAGACATCAAGGGGCGTGCTGTAGTCAAGCGGCTGAGTACAGAATTAGATAAACAATATCGTCTGGTCATGGCTCAAGGTATTCGTCTCTCCGGCGCAAAGCGTCTGTCTCTCTATCAATTCCGTCACAACCTCTTCCGGCACTATCTCTACCACCAATTGGACGACATCGAGCGCAGCTATCTACACCAACAAGTAGGAGAAGCATTGGAACAGTTGTTTGAAGGCAGAACAGAGGAAATTGCCGACCAATTGGCCCATCACTTTCAAATGGCGCACCTATCTGAGAAATCCATGACCTATCTGGTACAGGCCGGCGATAATGCCGCTCGCGTTTACGCTTACGACGAAGCCACAACCTATTACGAACAGGCTTTATCACTTGCCAAAAAGGTTGGCCAAAGCAACCAAAATGATGAGCAACTGACTGTCATTTTTACGAAACTCGGTCGCACGCTGGAACACAACATGGATGCCGAGGCCGCCTTGGCCGTTTACCAGGATATGGAGGTTCTGGGGCGATCGCGGACTAATAAGTCTATGCTCCTAAAAGCCTTGGCCGCTCAAGGTACACAGTATTCAATTCCCAGTTCTGTTCACAATCCGAAAAAAGGACAAATGCTCTCAGAGCAAGCGCTTAAGCTGGCTCAGGAAGTAGGTGACCGAACGACCAGCGCCTGGATTTTGTGGAATCTAATGACGGCCTATGGCTATAGCAATCAATTGGAGAAAGCTATACAATCGGGCGAACAATCGCAGGTTTTAGCTCGCGAACTTAAAGATTACCGGCAACTTGCGCTTACCCTCCAAGATTTATCTGGTTGGTATTGGGTCGTGGGGCAGATCGCCAGAGCAAAAGAGATAGCCCGGGAAGCGGCCGATATCTGGCGTGACTTTGATAACTTACCGATGCTGGCCGATGTCCATGTACAGTTCAGCTTTGCCTGCATGTTTGGTGGGGACTATGATGAGGCCGTTGCACACGCGAACGAGTGCTGGCAAATCAGTAACTCGATCGGCAATAAGTGGAATTTGGCGTTTAGTCGCTCGCGGATTGGCTTTGTCTACCGGGCGCAAGGTGAGCTAGGTATGAGTATTGAGGTTGCGCAAGAAAGTCTTCGTCTTGGCGAGGCTGAAGATTTACCGAATCCGCAAATTTTTGCCGGCGCCGAGCTGGCCCTTAGCTATGCTTATCTTGGAGCAACAAATCTTGGCTTGGAAATGGGTCGAAAGGCTTTGCTTGTAGCCGACGAGAAAGTGCCATTGTACCGTCCATATGCGCAGGCGGCTTTAGCTCAAAATCACATAACGAGCGGCCATCTTACTCAGGCAGAAACAGCGATCCGCAATGCCAGGTCTGATCCTTATTGGCAGGCTTTTCCGGTATTGTGTCTTGCCCTCGTTTTGGCTGATGTCCGGCTTGCTTTGGCCAAGACGGATTACAATCGAGCGCTGCAATTAGGAAATGAATTGTTGGAGCAATTACAGGATTTTGGGGCTCATGCTTATATGCCGGATGTGCTTGATCTATTAGGACAGGCGCTGTTTAAACTGGGTCGCCTAGAAGAGGCGTGGACCCGTTTTATGGAAGCACGCGATGAAGCGGAAGCAATGGGCGCAAAGGGGAGTTTGTGGTCTGTTCTATTCCACCTAAGCTTATTGGAAACGGAGCCTGAAGCAGCCGCTCAACTACACCAAAATGCCAGAGAAATTGTCGAATTCATCGCTGATAATGCGGGAGGGCTTTCATTCCGTAAGTCGTTTCTAAATTTACCTGAGGTGCAGGCCGTCATCGAATCCACGGACTGAGAAGCAACTGATACGCAAGTATCATGGCATTAGAATTACATCAATTATTTAGTCGGGAAGGGCTTGGTCTGGGCAAATTCAAACGCGAATGTTATATAATCGGCGTGTTTTTTCGCCCAGGTAGTCCGAGGAGCAGGTCGCTTCTAACTATCTGTAACTTTCCCCTCAATTAGTCCCCCCAGTATAATACTACCGTCTGTATAGACCATTATCTTATCGCACAGCGGCTGTAAAATTGTACGTGAGAAGGTTTATCCAGAAAGGATGAAGCAGAAACGAGAAATTCGGCAAAGATATTGGTGGCGATATGGTGAGCCCGCACCCAAATTATACGAAACAATAGCTAACCTTGAGAAAGTACTTGTAGTAGCGTTAACAAGCCGTACAGTCGCCTTCGCATTTTTACCATCCAAAATTGTCTTTTCACAAGCTGTTGGTGTTTTTGCTTTGGACGGTTTTACCCACTTTGCAGTACTGCAATCAACTTTTCATTATTTCTGGGCATGGCGACACGGCTCAACTCTATAGGAAGAGTTAAGTTATTCACTTATGAATGTTTTTCAGACTTTTCCATTTCCCAAACTTAATTCTGGCCTAGAAAAGAAGGGCAAAGAATATTACGAGCACCGGTACCAACTGATGCTCGACCGCCAGGAAGGGCTGAACGCCACCTACAACCGATTCCACAACCCGGACGAAACCGCCGGCGAGATCGCCCCGCTGCGGGAACTGCACGTCGAAATGGACGCCGCTGTAGCGGTCGCCTACGGCTGGGCTAATCTCGATTTGGGTCACGATTCCCACGACACGCCCCAGGGTCTCCGTTACATCATCAGCGAGGCGGCCCGGCGGGAGG
>JBFGLD010001121.1:0-2698 GCA_041576335.1 Anaerolineae bacterium
GGCTAACCGACGACCTTCAACCTTGGCCAAGGCCATTGGCGAGATCGGCCGTATTGCCAAGACCTTGTACCTGCTCCGCTACATCGATGATGAAGCCTATCGTCGTCGAATTCTTATCCAGTTAAATCGTGGGGACGGCCGCCATCGTTTGGCCCGAGCGGTCTTTTTCGGACGCAAAGGCGAAGTTAGACAGCGGTATCGGAAAGGGCAAGAGGATCAGTTGGGGGCTTTGGGCTTGGTGGTCAATGTTATTGTGCTGTGGAATACGCTCTATATGGACAAAGCTCTGGCCCATTTGCAGGCCAAGGGCCTGGTCGTTAATCCAGAAGATGTGGCCCGATTGAACCCCTTGGGACACAAGCATATCAACATGCTGGGGCGCTATACGTTTGCTTTGAATGCCCCGCTTCAAAGTGATGGGCTACGTCCTTTACGCGGAGCTCCAGGGTCAGATGAGTATCTCAGCTAAGTTGACCTCATAGCTTTCGATGCCTTTATATTAGCCTACAGCCTTATGTCAATGTCCTTTTTCTGTTCCATTCCTAGTCGGTACCCATCATGAGCAAAATTGCCTGATCGATCGCGTTAATCCAGGTACAAACAGCAAGTGCAACGCCGCTTTCTGTGGTTCGGTTCAGCGCATTGTTGGGCGCTCGCTGGCAGCCGTGCGGTGTAACGTCAAGCTAGTCTACTTACCCCGCTGACATTTGCTGAAATCAAGGTGTCAATGTTCCGACAGCGCCTCTTACCCCTTTTTGGGTGGGTAAAGATACGGGCCAAGCTCGGAATAGACGTCCAATTCATACGTAATTGCCAGGGGTGCTAGCTCTGAACCAGTAGTATATCGCAACTCATTAATTGCTTCATCGTACAAAAATACCTGTTCATTGCTCATTTCAGTCTTCGATGGTGTATCTTGTAGGTTTAGCTTACGTAAGGTCCGCTGAAAAGTCCGTAATGCATTACGGATTTTCTCCAATTGCTGATACTCTTCCTCCTTTCGCGGCATTTTCTGCATAATTTCTGTGAGTTTATCTCTAACTTTTTCCGCCGAATCATAGGTATCCTTTGGATGCTCCCACTCATGTGGAGCGTAGAAGATACCTTGGTTCTCAATATAGGTGACTGCTTCTTCGACAATCCTACGCACATCTGGCCTTGGAACCCAGCTGATTCCAAAGCCAGGCCCACTTATCCCACTAAATGAGGCTTTAATGTCTTTCCACAAAATCCTAGGTTTCATAAACATAGCTCCCTTTTCTTGATTGGTTCTGAATCGAAACAGTAATAACTGCGGTCCAATAAATCGGTTTTTAAATCAAAGACACCACCACGGGCGTCGATAGCTTTAATACCTGCAACTGTAGTAAGTCGCTTGCAATGGTTTATCGGGTGATGCCGCCGGATTGAAACCACGCCCGCTCTCTAAATCAACCAATCACTATGGGCGGCCCACCTAACGTGAAAGTAAGGGGTGCCTCCGCACTACCCACACGTTTACTCCGTAAATTCAGAATGAACCCACCATCCAGGAAACGAGTATCAAAAGTCGAACCGTTGGCCTGCTCAACTCGAAAGAAAATATCGGGGCTCTTTTCTTCCAGTGGCGTTTCCGTTTCCCGAATTTCGGGTTCTGGGTTAGGAACATCAATGCGTTCAGTCACCGTCGTCGTGATGATCGGTCCCGCCGTGGTAATTACCTGCCTGGGTGTCAATAAGAATTTCACCTGACCTTTACTATTAGTTTCGCCAACTGCCAGTACCTGGTCCCGGCGCGGCGGCCTGAAACTTGTGGTTACCGTCACTTCAAATCTGTCTGTGATTTCCGTCTTCACCTCAGACACGGGAATCCGAACGTCATCTCTGCTTGGTGTTGGCACGTCCTGGTCAACCAATTCAACACGTGCCCCTGAAATGGGTTCAGTCGACGCTCTAAAAAGCCCAACGCGACGTAAGAAAGCGGCATATACATACGTGTTAATGTCGTCATTTCGCAGGGTAATCGTACCGTTTGATTGTATTGCATCCTCATCAACTCGACTTTGCAACACCTCAACTCGTGGCAACAATTCAGTGCCCGGCACAGGTAGTTGGGGATCAAAAACAGCACTAATTACCTCAAATGGTTTACCGGAGTCTCCGGCGCTTGGCCTCAAGTTGGTAAAATGGCGAATCTGGCGGATCAAATCTAACACAAACCCATCAACATTTCCCAGCATGGCGGCCAGAATAAGCTCCAGGCCGCTTGTAATTAGACAAATGGCAACATCTGAATTGTCCAAGTCAATCTCGTTTTCTTCGGTAACAATAATCTCACCGTCGAAGACTGTAAATCGAACTATTTTGGTCGCTCGGAAAGCCAGATCCTTGAAAGTGAACGGGAAAACACCGCATACATCCACTGCACGGGCATATACTGAAATACGCAACTCATTCGGTTTCAAGTTGACTTCAATGTCATCGACGCGTAAATCATCATTCACTTCTCTAGCAATGCGTTCCAGTTCCCCCGACTCGAGCGCCCGTTTGCCGATTTTACGCAATAATTCTTCATGGATGCGGGCGTAGACATTTGCCTGATCAAGGTTGAAAGGATTTCGCAGTCGATCCGTATTCCCCGCGTCGGTATCAGGCGTTGATCCAAAACCCAAAAGAGCTCCTACAACTAAAACTCCCCCATCAGGCGAGGACACCGCCC
>JBFGLD010001122.1:0-2696 GCA_041576335.1 Anaerolineae bacterium
CTCCAGCTTCACAACGTTTTCAGGTTTCGCTCAGCCGCGACCTGGGCCTATTCGATGTGACTATGATTGGCGTGGGAGCTATGATCGGCGCCGGCATTTTTGGACTAACCGGCATTGCCGCCGGCGAGGCCGGGCCGGCGGGGCTGCTGCTCGTTTTTCTGCTCAACGGCATTGTCACCAGCCTGACCGGCCTGACCTATGCCGAATTGGGGGCGGCCTATCCTCAAGCGGGCGGGGGTTATGCCTGGGTCAAAGAAGGATTGGCCCGCATTTTCGGTTTTTACGCCGGCTGGATATCATGGTTCTCGCACTCCGTGGCCTGCAGCCTGTATGCTGTCCTATTTGGCACCTTCTTCGCCGAACTCCTGCAACTGGCAGGTATTGCCCTGGGGCACGACATTTTTATTTTTGGCCTGACCGGCGAACAGATAGCCGTTAAGGTGTTGGCCGTTCTGGCCGCCTTGACCTTTATCCTGATTAATGTGCGCGGCTCTTCTGAAACCGGTTTTGTGGGTAATATCATCACCGTTTTTAAGATCGTCGTCCTCTTGCTCCTGGTTATCTTTGGCGTACGGGCCCTGCTGAACATGCCGAACTGGGCCGACAACTTTCTGCGCGACCCCAGTCCATTCCCTCATGGCATTGGGGGCATTATTCTGGCTATGGGCTTGACTTTTGTCGCTTTTGAAGGGTACGAAATTATTGCCCAGAGTGGTGAAGAGGTCAAAGACCCGGGTCGAAACGTGCCCCGGGCCATCTTTTTGGCGATTGGAATTGTCGTCTTCATTTATGTGACAGTGGCTTTCGTTACGGTCGGGGCGGTGCAGCAGGACACCGGCCTCCCTAACTGGATTTTTCTAGGTGAAAACGGCGAGCGGGCTATGATCGAGACGGCGCGAGCGATCATGCCTTACGGCGCGCTTATCATGATTCTGGTGGTCTTGGCTTCCACAACATCCGCGCTATACGCGACCATCTATTCCAGCAGCCGGGTTTCGTTTGCTATGGGCCGTGACCGGGATTTGCCGGCCATCTTTGGGCGCATTCATCGGCGTAATAAAACGCCGCACTGGGCCATCTGGTTGAGTGGTCTGCTCATCATCTTTGTAGCCGTCTGGCTGCCTGTGGCCGATGTGGCTTCCGGTGCGTCCATTACGTTTCTGTTGCTCTTTTTGATGGTCAACGTGGCTTTGATCCGGATGCGCAAAACACGCCCCGACCTCAAGCGTCCCTTCCGAGTGCCGCTTGTTCCCTGGCTTCAATATATTTCAATCGCTATTCAAATCGTGTTGGCGGTGGAATTGGCTCAATTGAGTCCGATTGCTTGGGTGGTCACGATCCTGTGGCTGCTTCTTGGGCTACTCGTCTACCGCCAACACGGGGCTGTTGAAGAGGCATCCAAAGAAGAAGACGTGATCCTGCTTGAACAAACCATAGCTTCACGCGACTATTCGGTGTTACTGCCGGTGGCTAACGAGGCGATGGCGCGCCAGTTAGCGCATTTGAGCACGCTATTCGCTCAAGCCAACCACGGTGAGTTGTTCGCCTTACACGTCATCGGCGTGCCCATGCAAATGGGGGTGACGGATGGGCGAGCCTTTTTGCGTCAAGGCCGGCCCCTTTTAGATGAGGTCGTCAGCGTTGGTCGTGAGTTTGATGTGCCGGTACGGACGATGATCCGCCTGGGGCGGGAAATAGGGGACTCCATTATCAGTGTTGCCCGCGCACGAGGGGTCAGTCTGATGGTCTTGGGCTGGCCTACCCGGGTCCACCACCAGCCGGTAGCTTTTGGCTCGATTATTGACCTGCTGGCAAGAAATCCCCCTTGCGATTTAGCGGTAGTCCGTTTTCGACGGGGTGGTTTACCGAACCGGATTTTGGTGCCTGTGGCCGGCGGACCGAATGCCCGGTTGGCCCTTGAGCTGGCCATAACCGAGGCCGATGCAGTCCAGCAACGAACTGGGGTCCGTCCCGAAGTTGTTGGCCTCAATCTCATACTGGATGGGGCCAAAGGCAATTCGAATGTTCTTGAACAGCGCCGCCAGACTCTGATCGCTGATTTAGACATTGCCGACTGGCCTCTTGAGCTGCGGGTCGTGTTCGCCGATGATATCGTGCAAGGTATTTTAGACGAGGCGACGAAGTTTGAACAGATTATCGTTGGAGCTTCAGAAGAGGGGTTACTGGAGCAGTCGCTCTTTGGATCTATCTCCCAACGCATTGCCGAAGAGGCCTTAACTACTGTGATCATGGTCAAACGCCACGATTTGATCAGATTTAGCCTCCGTCGCTGGTTGAGGTGGCACCGCAGATAACGGCGGCGTTCTCAATGAACCGGATTAAGAGCTATCCGAAAACCGTAGACCGGCACTCTCATTTCGGCCTAGGCTGCATCCCTCCGCCCGGTCTAGGGGCGATTTCTGGGCGGTATCGAAACGAAGCCGCGCCAGTGGTGAAAGAAAATGAATCCTAATCCAATCAACGTTACCGAAAAATACGAACGCCAGGGCTGGCCCTCGGTCCAACGCCCGGATATCGAGCCGCCTGAAGGATGGAGTCTGTCGTTAATTACGTCCGTCAACCGGATTCGCAATCACCAACTATCGTCCAATGCTGAGCAAATCGCCTTTATCTGGGATCGCGATGGGTTATCGGATGTTTATGTAATGCCTGCCGGCGGTGGTTGGCCCGGCCGA
>JBFGLD010001123.1:0-2694 GCA_041576335.1 Anaerolineae bacterium
GCTTATGCCAATTGATAGTCTTGAAACCAGCCGCTCTTAAGGCCCATTCATACGTTTCTTTGCTGTGGTAATAATTATCAAATTCGACCTCTTCACCGCCAGCCGCTATCGTCATTCTTATGAGCGCCCCATCGTGTAGCGGATGAGCAACCTTAAAGCTGCTAAAGCCATATTTTTTATATGTATCGAAGGGGTATTCAGGTCCTATGGTCTCCGGATTGTTAATAACCGTAATAAAGCGTTGTCCGGGCTTCAAGTTATCATAGGGGGTTTGGCAAAACTTGAGGAGTTGTTCTTTTGTGGGGGCATAATGCAAGTAGAGAGCAGCAGTGACTAGATCAAAATCACCGATTTTACCAAGCTCTTGGGCGTCGCTGACAATATACTCAATGCCAAGTGGGGCTTGGGCTTCTTGTTTCCTTGCTAGTTTTATCATTTCTTCAGAAATATCCACCCCCACTGTATGACTGGCCCCCGCCTGCTTTAGTTTTCTCGTATAATCCCCTGCTCCACAAGCTAAATCTAAAACAGACTTTCCACTAATATCCCCAACGAGACGCATAAATGTATAATCTCGCATACGTCTTACCCGCATCAATATGGGTGATGTCATTATTCTTTGATATTTTTCAGCAAAATCATCATATTGTGCGGCCATTCTTCACTCCTTCTTACATATCCATCAGGTTTAGCCTGAGCTGGGGGGTTAGTCTGAGATTGGGTGTCGTGGCTCAAATTGAGCAGTTTATTATAGGTCACTTTCGCGAAAAATCTATTCTTGAAGTTTAGCTATTTTATTGAGTTTAGACAACGAAAACATCACTGAGCTTTGGCTCAGAATTGATGTGCACCTTAAAAATTGAGTTTCGGCACGAAATCAGGCGAATTAAGCCGATTTTGTGCCCCGTTTGACCGGTTTGAAGCGGGCCGGTCGGGTTCTGGGGCGACCGGGAGGCCAACCTGGCGAATTTCCGCGCGTTTGGGGCGGCTGGGCCGGGGTACCAATCTGGCTAAAAATAGCCCCCATTCCCCGCAGAACCCGGCCCGGAGTAAAAGTTGTTTGCGCTTTTTGCCAGGGCAGGGGCCGATCTTGGACCAAGTCACGAGCCAGAAATAATTGCCAGTAAGCGACATCAACCAGGTTTGTCCAGCGGTCACAGCTGTCACCGGCTTGAAACCGAGGCAAGGTCCAGGCCAGGTGCTGCTTTCGGAAGCGGATACTGGGTTCAATGGGCCAGCGATAATCAAACCAAGACCAAACCTCTTGGACCGGATAAAGCGTATGACCAGCCAGATAACCCAACCAAAGTGGTTTAGGCGGTTTGGCCCGCTCCAAATGGACTTCGGCCAGGATAACATCAAAGACGGTCTGAGCATCTTGTTTGGCGTGCACCTGAGACCAGCGTCGCAACCGAACCTGGCCCCAACGCGGATGCTCAAATTCGACCAGTTCAGCCGGTTCAGGCCAACTCTCAGGCTCTTTGAATGCAAACCGCTGACCGTGGACCGCCGGTCGCCCCCGACCGCCGTAAGGACCGGGCTGACCATACAAGACCCGGTCACAACGCATCCGGGCCAGGGCTGCGCAACCTAAGCCTTGCAACGGCCCGAAAAAGAGATGATTGCCATAGTGGCCATCGGCTACAATCACATCCAAGCAGCGCTTCAGGGGGTCACGACGTTGTCGACACAGTTGTTTGACCTGGCTGACCCCAACTGCTATGGCGCTTTGCTCCGGCTCGATCCGGCGGGTACTGATGGTCGGCGACCAACTGCGGCCTGGTTCCGGCGTCCAGGTCAACATAGAGTACAAATGACCTTGCACGATGGAATGCTTTTTCAAAGCCTGGGTTGGGCTGGGGGCATAGACCAACCCGGCCAAGGTCCGAGCACTCGGGTGCGGCCACACCGTCGTATCTAAGGGAAAGACTTGCACCCCCTGCCGGGGCACTTGTTGCTCAAAGCATTCACCTAGCCAATGGCTTGATTGCTGTCCATCGTCGATCGCACTGTAGGCACTGGGCCATCGCCGCCGAAATGCTGGTGATAAGCTCAGTTGGGCAAAACATCTCAGGTGCTCACTTAACAACAGGGCATCTATCAACTCGAACTGGGCATCACTCGCACCACTCAATATTTGCTCGTACACCTTTTGCCGAAACTCAATTAACTTGTTAAGCTGTCTGGTAGTAGAAGTATTTAAGGTTGGCATACCCTAATCTTCTACTACTGGGCGGTTTGTGCAAATCACAAGCCGCCCTTCCTATTTTTTATCTAAACTCAATTAGTTATGCCTCCATATTTTTATAACATCTAATTGTTAATTTGGTTCAGCCAGCAGGTGATTCCTGTTCAAGATACCACCATACCTTATTTGTTAAACCTAACGCCTTATTAAGGAAGCCTCCTCAGACGTGATGGCTCGGCATCTAAGGAGGCGCCATTCCGCTGCGGTCTACTGATATCAGTACGGAGTCTGTTCGACGTCCTGGGTAAACCAGATTTCCGGCGCACCTGCTACCCCTGCCTTCGCCATAGCCGACTTCAACTCCTCAGAGTTGGCAAAGGCCGTGGCTGCGTTCATGTTCTTAAACTGGTGTGTCACCGTAATGGTGTTCGGATCATTAGCGTCGCGATGGACACTAGCGCCGGTAACGCCTTTTTCTTTGCGCACCGATGCAAACTCATCGTAGA
>JBFGLD010001124.1:0-2690 GCA_041576335.1 Anaerolineae bacterium
ACTCACTTTGGGCAAATTCGGGTGGTCGAGCCGGGCCAATGTGGAGGCTTCTTGGTAGAACTGCTTGCGTGCCGCCTGGGCCACCGCCTCACTGAGGTTGGGCCGAGGTAAAGTTTCTTTGATGGCGCACTGCCGCCCTTCCAAGCGATTATCGTCGGCCAGATACACGGCTCCCATACCCCCGGTGCCGATAAGCCCGACAATCTTATATCGTTCGCGCAGGATGTCACCAGGTTGAAGAATTGCAGGCACAGATTGCTCCGGACAATATTCAGCCGCCAATAATCAATTCAGATGTAACTATAAAAGTTTGGACCAAGCTGACAGTCGTTTCTTACAGCATCTCATTGCAGCACCGGGCACAATCTACGCGGCTATTATCCAGTTTTTGTCACTTTCACCAATCACTACTCAATAGCCAATAAGCTCAGTGGTCAACTAACCGATGACTGACAATGAATACGTAGATTATCCCAATCTTAATTTGCTGTCAAACAGGAGGACCGATGGAGAATTTGCAGACTGAACAGGCGCTTTTAATTTGGAGAGAAGGGGATATCATCAAAAATCAGTGGATTTTGAGCGACACCGGCACCGACATTACCATCGGTCGATCAAATGACTGTGTCATTCACATTCCGGTCCGGTGGATATCGCGCACCCATGCATTCTTGCGCCGGCGCGGTGGAGAATTTGTTTTGGAAGATGCCGGTAGCAAAAACGGTGTGTTTGTTAATGGCCAGAGAGTCAGTAAGGCGCATCCGTTGGTTGATGGTGATATCATTCAGTTGGCGCCGGGTTTGGAACTCATATATGTTGATAGCGAGGCAACGGCCCCGCTGCCGGGCCGGCGCGGACTGGGGCTGCATATTGACAGCGAAGAACGTCAGGTTTACATTCACGGACGTTTTCTTCAACCTCCTCTCAGTAATCAACAATACCAACTGTTAGAGATGTTGGCCGAACAGCCCGGCAAAGTTTACAGCCGGGCCGAAGTGATCGAAGCGGCCTGGCCCGGTGAGGCCGCAGAAGGCGTTACTGACGACGCAATTGATGCCCTGGTCAGGCGGCTGCGCCAGCGCTTGGCCGAAATAGACCCGGACTATGACTTTATCGTAACTGTGCGCGGCTATGGCTTTAGGCTTGATTCCGGCATGGGGCCCTGATAGATATTTCAAGCTATTTGACTTGAAGTTTAGCCTGTGATATTATTCGTTTCAGCCACACTAACACACTAAGATGTAAGTCTGATCCCCATTAATTAAATTACGAGTTCAGAAATATGTGACCCTGTGATTACTGATGTTTTAACGACGTTTCAACTAGAGACGGCTTACTCTCTTTCGTGACGCATCCTTATACCCCCTCTTGCTTGGACTGGCTTATAGTTGCCTGGAAACAGTAAGGTTAGGCCGGCTGCAGCATGTGTTGTCAACCCTTGGCGGTTTTGAAATCGAAGCCAGAAATCTTCGGTAATATGATTATGGTCCGGACTGAATTATACTGATTTGGCTGGCAGACTCATCAGTTGATCAAATGCTCGAAGAGGAGAAATGATTGATGAATCTTGACGGTACCTACACCTTTGATGCGCCCCGCGATGTTGTTTGGAAGGCCCTGTTAGATCCAGAGGTTCTTGCCCGGGTAATGCCCGGCTGTGAAAAGCTGGACCAAATTGGAGAAAATGAGTACAAGGGTACTCTAAAAATTAAGGTTGGCCCGGTCCAAGGCAAATTCGAAGGCGTGGTAACTCTGTTAGATATTCAGGCACCCGACAGCTATCGCATGAAGGTGGACGGCAAAGGCGCTCCCGGTTTTTTGAAAGGTGAAGGCCTTGTAAAATTGGAGGCACAGGGCGACTCAACGCTCATGCGTTACGAAGGCGAAGCCCAGGTAGGGGGTCGTATTGCCAGCGTGGGGCAGCGGTTGTTAGATAGTTCAGCCAAAGCCCTAACTCGACAAAGTCTGGAAGGCCTGCACGACCAAATCAAAATACGGCTGCAACCCGAGCCGAAAGTGAGCAAAGATACACCATTCGTCGAAGCTCAACCTTCGCCCCAGGTCATAGCGCCCTCACAAACCGAATTTGCTTTCGGTGTGGCCAAGAACCTGATTGAGGATTTGGTGCCGCCCGAACGGCGACCTACGGTAATGGCGGCTGCGGTAGGCGCGATTATTATGCTATTGTTGATTAATTGGCGGATGAAGGCAGTTGCCCGCAAAGTCGCGACTGAAGTTCTGGAAAGGAGGTACGGCAAAAAATAGAATTAGAGATTAAGCATGAAATAGTATCAAGTATTAGATAATTGCTGGCATGCAAAAATCCAAAAACTTACCCCGCGTGCAACCAAAGGGTAAAAATCCGACGAAGGAGATATTTCTATGATAGAAATTACCGTTGAAGTAAATGGTAAGACATATTCTCGAGATGTCGAACCACGTTCCCTGCTGGTCCACTTCATTCGAGAGGCCTTAGGATTGACCGGAACAAACATTGGTTGTGAAACCAGCCTATGTGGAGCTTGCACTATCATCATGGATGGTAAAGCGATTAAGTCCTGCACGCAACTTGCCGTCCAGGCGGATGGGAGTTCCATCTTGACAATCGAAGGCCTGGCCGAGAACGGGAAACTTCATCCCATTCAAGAAGGATTCTGGGAAAAACATGGACTGCAGTGCGGCTACTGTAC
>JBFGLD010001125.1:0-2686 GCA_041576335.1 Anaerolineae bacterium
AGAAAGGGCTGGTGGCGGTGTGGTAGAGGCGAGCGCCTGGTCAATCGCCTCGTTCACCTCGCGTGTCGTTAGCGGAGGTGGATCGGGCACGACTACATTGTACAGCAAAAGCGACACGAGCACGGCAAATACACCCGCAGCAAACAGCAACGCGTGTGGCAAGTAGGGACGACTGCGTTGCAGGCGTTGCCGCCACAAGGCTAGTTGTGAATCAGAAGAATCAGACATTTCCCACCTTAGGAGAAAGCCGGCTTGCTTTTTATGTTGGCATCGCAGCGAAAGGCGTTCGAAGGTGTCTCTACGGGACCCGGGCCAGTAACAACAATTAAAAGATACCCTGCTTTCCTTAGACAATGCTGAGAGACTTGGGGCAAATGCGACAGCGCCGGCCTAACTCTTCGATGATTGCCACCTCGTCCCAAGTGCCTACTTATCAGCTTGGTCATCCTCCGGTTCTGTCACTTCACGGCCGTCCTCGTCGAGGTCAGCCTCACCCTCGGTTGATTCCGGCTCAGCCGCAGGCGGCTCGACCGCCTCAGGCGTAGTATCCGGCGGCTCAGCAGCAGGCGCGTCCGGTGTTGAGGGCTGCGAACCCCGGCGCTGATATAGCACAACGCCTAACACAATCAACCCCACCACTACAGCCAGTCCGGCCAGACGGAAAAGTCCACCAAGGATAATACCAAGGGGACCAAACCTGCTGCCTGGAAATCGGCCCGGTTCGAATCCTCGCCCAAAACTTCGGGGAGAATCGAATCCTCGCCCTCGGCCCGGTTCGACTCCTGGTCTAAAACTTCGGGGGGAATTGACCCCTGATTCCAGGCTGCTTCCGGCCGGGAGATCGACGATGCCGCGGTCGGGGATGCCATCCTCATTGTCGTCAATCAGGCGCACTTCCAATTGAGTCACACCCTCAGGTTGCCTGGCAACTGCCCTGAAATTTCGGCTGCGGCTGATAGCAAAGCCGGCCGTCCCAACACATAGAATGGTGACGATAATCAAAACGACACCAATACCCACGATAATCTTCCACTGCTTTGACATTTTAAAGCCTCCTAAAATCTAAATGCCCCAGCACGATCAACAGCCTCCCTGATCATTGCTTAAGATCATGAGAAGTAACTGGGGTCTATTAGCATGATACCGGATAAATATGCAGATTTTGTGCAGAGCTAGCGCAGCAATTCTGCAGTTGGCAATTATTCAATAGTAATCACTGCAAAATATCCTTTTCGATCAGCGGCATCACCAGCTTTGGAAAACCTGCGGCCAGAAAAGCCAGCGCAAGCAATATTTGAACCATTCAAAATGCAATTTTCATTTTAGTCTCAATTTGAAATAACGCCTATTGATTGTCTTCCGGGAAGTGGAAAGGCAGCACGAAGTCGATAGACGCCTCCATCCCCAGCTCAGGAAATGCTGCTAACCGGACCGTGAGGCGCAGCGGCCGGCCGGTTACGCTAAAGGCGGCCAAAGCCCGGGCCCTGCTGGCCTACCTGGCGGTTACCGGCGGCTTCCGCTCACGACCGCAGTTGATGGAGCGGCGCTGGTCGAATAGCGATGTCCGGGCCGCACGCAAGAATCTACGTAATCACCTGTCGCTGATCCGTTGCGCGTTGGAGGATGTGGCGCGGACCGCTGCTTGAGAATCTCAGGCTGTCCGAGGCGGCTGATTTTGAATTGTGGCAGATAAGGCATTTAAGATCCAGTTTTCAGCCACCCATAACCTCTTGGGTTAGCTCATCTACCGCAAATTGAAAGGGTGAAACATTAAATTTGGAGAGGGCAGCCAGGAACTCTGCCCGAGAGATACCGGCAATTTCGGCCGCTTTGGCCTGGAAGACTAGCTGAATTTCATACCATTTGACGGTCGCAGCCAGCCGCATTTCTTCTGCAAAACCGGCCGGATCCTGCCGAAGTGCGGATAAATCGTCACGAGGCAGATTGAAAGTCTGTCCTCGACAGGATTCGAACCAAAACCCCAACCTGAGATATCTAGATTTTAGATAATTTCGCTAAAAAGGGTAAATGTTTTACTCTCACCTATCAGCTTTGGTGGGTGTCACAATGCACAAAACTTTTTCAGACTGACGGCTAGACTGGTATTGTAGAAAAGAACCAGGCTCAATCAAACCCGTGCCACCTTGATAGACCTTGGGAGGTCATTTTATTAGTAGCGGCAAAGGCGCAAAATGGGGCGTGGCCATAGCAGCAATGAATGAAGGACACATATCAAACAAAAGAGGTCGTACGCGGGAGGCTTGGCCGAGAAACGACGCCTGGCATCGGGAACGGTCTGGAAATCGAGGCGATCAATCAGAGCCAGCACTAGATTGTTGAGAATGGCCATCAGATTTTCCAGAGCCATCATTACTCCGGGCGTTTTTTTCAATCAAAGGACGACCGCCACCTTTGGCTCGCGCTCGGTCACTAATAAACCATTGTCGGCTATGCGCAAACTCTGGAACTGGGCGAAATGAAAGCTCGGCAGCATATCTTGCAACAGACCGCAAAAAAAAGAAGTCGGGCGTGATAGAGCCCGACTACATTATCAGTTTTCCCTGAAGGAAGTAGCTATTGGGGATTGGTTCATGCCCCCGACGGGATTCGAACCCGTGTCGCCACCTTGAAAGGGTGGTGTCCTAGTCCTCTAGACGACGGGGGCGCAAAAAAGTATCGCATCCAT
>JBFGLD010001126.1:0-2682 GCA_041576335.1 Anaerolineae bacterium
CTTCCGCCAGATGGTCCGCTCTCCCGGCCTGATCTTTTCTGATATTGTGACCGACGGACCACAAGGGTTGGATGTCATCGTCGTAGCCGTACCCATTACCGGTGAGCAGGGTGAATTCTCAGGAACAATCGTCGGTATGTTCCGCTTGGGCGCAACAACGGTTAGTGCTTTTTACGGCACTATTGTGAAACTACGGATTGGCGAGAGTGGTAATACCTACCTGGTCGATAGCACTGGCCGGGTGATCTATCATACTGATGCCGATTATATGGGCCAGGACTTTTCCACACAAGCGGTGGTGCAGCGAGTTTTGACCAGAGAGGTGGGCGCCATCCGTACCCGCGATCTCGATGGCCGGGATATCGTCGCGGCTTTTGCCCCGGTGCCGGGCATGCCCTGGGCTCTAGTTACCGAGGATAGTTGGGCCACTCTGACCCGTGGCAGTCGAGCCTACGGACAATTTCTACTGCTGCTGCTGGCTCTGGGGGTGTTAGTCCCGGCCCTGGTCGTGGCTATCGGTGTCAGGCGTATCACCCGCCCAATCACAGACCTTTTCCGCGCTGCGCGGGCGGTGGCCGGAGGCGATTTTGGCCAGACGATTACGGCCCCCACCGGAGACGAAATTGAAGATTTGGCTGTACAGTTCAACCGGATGTCAGCCCAACTCCACCTATCGTATACGCACCTGGAGCGAATGGTGGCCGAGCGGACCAATGAATTGGCAACGCTCAGCGCCATAGCCGCTGTAGTTAGTCGCTCCCTGGATCTGGAGGAGATCCTGGGTGATGCGCTAAACAAGTCATTGCAAATTATGGAAGTTGAAGCCGGGGCAATCTATCTTTTGAATGAGGAAGCCGGTGTGCTGAACGTGGCTGCCCAACGGGGGTTCACACCCCAATTTGTGGCGGCGATCGACAGGTTGAAGTTGGGTGAGGGATTCTCCGGTCGAGTGGCGCAATCCGGCCAGCCCCTGGTGGTCAAGGACATCTCCGCCGATTCTCGCCTGACCAGACTGGCGGTCCGCGAGGAGCGGCTTCGCTCTCTGGCCAGTGTCCCCATCCGTTCTAAAGGAAAGGTGCTGGGTGTTTTATTCACCGTGACTCGCGGTTATCGCGAATTCAGCGACCAGGACGTCGCGCTGCTCACTTCCATCGGTCACCAGGTTGGGGTAGCCGTCGAGAACGCCCGCCTCTTTGAAGCGGAGCGTTGGCGGCGACAGCAGGCCACGCTTTTAGCCGAGATGGCCAAACTGACGAGCGGCACTCTGGACCCGAACGAGGTGCTGCACCTGACGGCCGAATACGCCGTAGATGTCTTTAAGGTTGACCATTGTCTGATCTGTTTGTGTAATGAGTCCGAGGAAACCCTCCAGTGCGCCATAGAGAAGGGTTTCTCATCGCCAGTTTCTGCTGCCGTCACGGAGGCTGCTTTCCATCCCAGCCACAAGATCCGCAAGGTCGTGTTAGAAGATCTACAGCCGCTTATCATCGAGAACGCGCTGGCCGAGCCCCTCGTTGTTTCTCAAGATGTGGCTTTGCCGGAACTGCAGTCGATGTTGATTGTACCGATCGAAGTTGGCGGGCGACGATTGGGGGTTCTAATGTTAGGAACGCAGCGACCTAAGCAGCGTCCGTTTACTGACGATGAAGGGCAGTTGGCCCTGGCCATGGCCAACCAGGCTGGCCTGGCTATCGAGAGCGCCCGCCTGTTTGAGGCCGAGCAGCGCCGCGCAGAGCAGTTCCGCGTTATTAGTGAGGTAGGCCGTCGAATTACGTCCATCCTGGCTGTTGACGAGTTGCTCCACCAGATGGCCCACTTGATTCAGACGGCGTTTCATCATTATCTGGTTGAGATAAGTCTGATTGAAGAGGGTGAGGTGGTCCTCAAGGCAAGGGCCAGTCGCGATCACTATTCGCCATTTCAGCCTGCCCGTCTGAAGGTGGGCCAGGAGGGGGTCACGGGGTGGGTCGCTGCCATGGGCGAGCCGCTATTGGTCCCTGACGTAAGCAAGGAGCCGCGTTATGTCAGGTTAACTAAAGCCGCAACGCGATCCGAACTCGCCGTTCCCATTAAGGCTAAAGGCGACGTTATCGGCGTAGTTAATGTTGAGAGCGATCAGCTTAAGGCTTTTGATGAGACCGACGTAACGGTGCTGCAAGCGCTGGCCAATCAGGCAGGCGTGGCGATTGAGAATGCCCGGCTGCTGGCCGCTGAGCGTCGACGCGCGGACGAGTTGGATGCATTACGCGCCAACGTCGCCGATATCTCGGCCGAACTGGGGTTGTCCGACTTACTAGGGTCTATTCTGCAGCGCGCGGTGGAACTATTGGACGTATCTGTCGGTGAGTTGGGACTGTACAACGAGTCCACGCAGGAAATCTCGATTGTTGCCAGCTACAATATGGTGCGGGACTACACCGGCACGCTTATGGCCTTGGGCGAAGGTGCGATGGGCCGAGTCGCCGAAACCGGTGAGCCACTAATCGTTCAGGATTATGATACCTGGGAAGGACACTCGCCGCAATATGCCGGGATCAATTGGCACTCGACCTTGGTCGTGCCGCTCAGGGCCGGTGGTCGGCTTGTCGGCACTATTGCCGTCGGACAGGCGGATCCGGCCCGGCAGTTTGGACCGGCCGATCTGCACCTATTTGACATGTTTGCGCAACAGGCGGCGATTGC
>JBFGLD010001127.1:0-2681 GCA_041576335.1 Anaerolineae bacterium
AGCGCCGGGTCCCTCTATCCGGTTCAGTTCAGGCTTGCCCGGCACGTCGTCCATGGGCCCGGCTCCATACCCCCAGCTCCAGGTGTTTCGAAACCAAAGGTTTGGGAGCACATAACATTCGGCGGACTCCGGCCCCCGATTGACGACGGTGATTTTGACCAGCAGGTCAGCCTGATCTGCTTTAGCATACTCAACAAATATATCAAAATAACGACTGCCGTCGAACACCCCGGTGTCGAGGAGTTCATACTCAAAATCAAGAAACCCTCGCCGCCGATTTTCGGCGACCAAATCACCGTACGGGAAAGCGGCTTGAGGATATTTGTAAAGCATTTTCATATAGCTGTGGGTCGGCGTACTATCGAGGTAGAAATAATACTCTTTGACATCCTCACCATGATTCCCTTCCGATCCGGTCAGCCCAAATAAGCGCTCCTTAAGGATTGGGTCACGTCCGTTCCAAAGGGCCAGGGCGAAGCATAAGTACTGGTGGCGATCGCTAATGCCGGCCAGACCATCCTCATTCCAGCGGTAGGTCCTACTGCGGGCATGGTCGTGGGGAAAAAAGTCCCATGCCGTACCATAAGAGCTATAATCTTCTCGAACCGTCCCCCAAGCTCGTTCGCTAAGGTAGGGTCCCCATAATTTCCAATTGGCCTTACGCTCACTGTGGGCGGCCAAACGTTTATGTTCAGCAGATTGGGTCATAATTACATCTCTCCAGACTAAAGTTTTGCAGCGCACAAACTCTGTGTGCGCTTAGCTTACGACGAAAATATTTCAAATTGGTTGGCATAGCCTTACAAAATAATTAATTCGACTTAACCTCAGCGATTGGGATAGTAACAGGTTGCACGTTCTTGGTCATCCAAGGCCGAAAACAAGTTGTTCAACGACTCGGCTAGGGTTGGGTGGGCAAACACGCCATCGCGAATAGCCGTATAAGGCACCTTACCCATCATCGCTACTTGCAGGACGCTCATCACCTCGCCGCCTTCGATACCTAAGATCGCCGCACCCAAAATTTGATCGGTATTGGCGTCAACCACAGCTTTCATAAACCCTCGGGTCTCGTCCACCTCCAGGGCCCGGGCTACATAGCTCATAGGCAGCTTAGCCACGCAGAAGGCCCGCCCCTGCGCTTTGGCCTCTTCTTCGGTCAGACCGACCCGACCCAATTGCGGGTCAATGAAAACGGTATACGGTACCAACCGGTCCGCCGTAGTGGCCTTACCCGCTTGTAGAAGATTCGTCTGGAGAATTCGAAAGTCGTCGTAGGAGATGTGGGTAAAGGCAGGCCCACCTTTTACGTCGCCCAAGGCATAGATACCCGGCACATTTGTTTCCAACCGTTCGTTGACCTGCACAAAACCGCGCTTGTCGGTTCGTACACCGGCCGCTTCCAAGTTAAGCCGGTCGGTGTTAGGGGCTCGACCCGCCGCCGCGAGTAGGTGTGACCCGGCCAAAGTACGTTCTCCTTCGGGGGTCGTCACCGTTAACCGGAGCTGGCCGTTAACCCGGACAACACTTTGCGCATTGGTGTCAAGTAACACCTCCAGACCGTCCTCCCGCATAATGTTAGCTACTTCTTCGGCTACGTCGGCATCTTCACGCGCCAGCAGTTGTGAACCACGCTGGATAATAGTTACCTGGCTGCCAAAGCGCCGAAACATTTGCCCAAACTCCAAGCCTATATAGCCACCTCCCAAAACCAGCAAATGTTCAGGCAGGGTATCCAGTTCCATGATCGAGGTGGAGTTGAGGGCAGAAACCTGATCCAGGCCCTCGACCGGCGGGTTAACCGGACGACCACCCGTATTGATAAAGATTTTGTCGGCCGTCAATTGCCGAGTGCCACCACCATTTAACCGGACTTCCACACACTTGGGGTCGACAAAGCGGGCCGCGCCAAATAATAGATCGAGACCTTCGGTGCGCTCGATATGGCGCTGGCTGCCATCGCGGAATCTGGCCACAATCTCGCGTTTGCGCTGTCGCACCTCGGCCAGATTGACCCTGACCGGGCCGGTATGAACACCGTAATCCGCAGCGCGGCCTGCCAGATAGGCTACCCGGGCACTGGCGACCATTGTTTTGGTTGGCGTACACCCTTCGTTAACGCAGGTGCCCCCCACGTGCTCTTTCTCAACCAAAGCCGTTTTCCAACCCGCTTCAGCCAGGGTGGTTGCGAACGGACCACCAGCCTGGCCGGCGCCGATTATGATCGCATCATACGTTTCTACATTTGACATAAGGTTACTCCCTCTTTGTTAATTGCCGGGTCGACTATATCGTAGAGCTTGCGGCCCGGCCTACAGTGATCGACTTGACCCGCTTGAGCTTAAGGCTTCGCCGGTCTATCCTATGTTAGTAAGATATTGCTGTCAAAAAGTGCAGCAAACTATCGAGCTTTGCCGGTTTGTGACGCTGGAATACTTTCCAAGGCTCAACTAGGCCGGTACCGTCGATAAATTTCCTTGAGGATGAAAAGCTGTCAACATTGTAAAACATGGTTATTGCGATTCGCTATCAAAAGCATTACGGGGGGTTACAAAAGACTTACAAAAGCATTAAACTTTGGCCTGCCCCCAGCTTTGATAGTATAATGATGACCACTTACCTTTTAGGGGGCTCGAAATGCGGTGACTGCCAAGCAACGTATTTTGGTTGTCGATGATGAA
>JBFGLD010001128.1:0-2681 GCA_041576335.1 Anaerolineae bacterium
AGCCAATCCCTCCGCCAAAAATTCAGAAAACGGTCCTGCTTCTTGCCAGACAAGCGCTTCTGTTTTATATTCTTTGATTGCCGTGGATAATCTAATTTTGTGAAGATTGTAGTAGCGGTCTTATAAAATTGCAACCACTTTCACCAATTAATCTGTCTACATATTAGCGAGAAAGACGACATGAACTATCAACAACTGGGAAAAACCGATTTAAATGTCTCCTGTCTCTGTCTGGGAACCATGACGATGGGCTGGACATCCGACAAAGCCAACTCATTTGCTTTGATGGATTACGCGTTAGAGAACGGCATAAACTTTTTCGATACCGCCGATATTTACTCCTTTTGGGCTGAAGGTAATGAAGGGGGGGTGGCTGAAACCTGGATTGGGGAGTGGCTACAGTCACGTCGGGCGCGTGACCAGGTGATCATCGCAACCAAAGTGCGCGGTCGGATGTGGCCGGGACCGGACGGCGAGGGGCTGAGCCGGAAACATTTGAAGCGAGCCGCGGAAGATAGTCTGCGCCGGCTGCAGGTGGAAACTATCGATTTGTACCAGAGTCACTGGCCTGATGAAGAGACCGAGTTAGAAGAAACGTTTCGTGCTTTTGAGGAGATGGTCCGGGATGGAAAAGTTCGCTATCTGGGCTGCTCCAATCACACGGCAGCGCAGCTTCGAGAGGTGCTCGACGTTTCGTCGACCCAAAAAATGCCCCGCTACGAGTCGCTGCAACCCCATTACAACCTGGTCCATCGACGAGAATTTGAGGCTGAGCTGATGGCTTTATGTAGCCAAGAAGATCTGGCGGTTATGCCGTACAGCCCATTGGCCGGTGGATTTCTTACGGGTAAGTATAAGCGGAATGCCAGTGCCCCACGCGACAGCCGCGGTTATGGTAACGATCGGATGCGCCCCTATGGGAATGACCAGGGCTATGCCATTGTAGAGGCGCTTGAGGAGATTGCGCTAAATCATCAGGCAATGGTGGCCCAGATTGCAATCGCCTGGCTGCTGGCCAACCAGACCGTTACCTCGGCTATTGTCGGTGCCAACGACGTCAGGCAACTGTCCGATACCATCAGATCGGCTGATCTTACCTTGTCGCCAGATGAAAAGGCGCGCCTGGATCGTTTGCCCAGCCCAACGTAGACAGGACATGTTATACCCAATTGGCAATAACTTGATTTAATTGTGGAGAAAGCGTGATGACTTTTCAAAATCAACTGTCTTTCGCCCAAACACTTGATGCTCGTGATGATCTGGCCGTTTTTCGGGATGAGTTTGTCATTGACGACCCCGATATGATCTATCTGGACGGAAATTCATTAGGACGATTGCCCCGGCGTACGGTCGATTATATGCACCAGGCCATCACAAAGGGCTGGGGTCAACGGCTGATACGTGTTTGGAACGATGGCTGGTACCATACGCCGACTGAGCTGGGAGCTAAAATTGCCAAGCTTGTTGGCGCTCAAGAAGATGAGATTCTGGTTGCCGATGCCACCTCAACGAATCTGTTCAAGCTCGCTATTGCGGCGCTGCGTGCCCGTCCTGACCGGACTAAAATCGTCAGCGATGTATTTAACTTTCCCTCAGACCTGTATGTTCTCCAGGGAATAATTGATTTGCTGGGCAGGCAGCACCGCCTGGAGTTGATTCCGTCGCCCGATACTATCACGATCGACCCCCAAGCCGTTCGCGCCGCGATCGATCGGGACACTGCCCTGGTCAGCCTAAGCCATGTTGCCTTTAAGAGCGCCTTCATGTATGACATGGCCGCCGTCACGAAGCTGGTCCATCAAGCCGGCGCCTTGATGCTGTGGGATTTAAGTCATTCGGTTGGGGCGGTTCCGATCGATTTAAATGAGTGCGGAGTCGATTTGGCCATTGGCTGCACCTACAAATATCTTAACGGTGGTCCTGGTGCCCCGGCCTTTCTTTATGTACGTCGTGCTTTGCAGACTGAGCTGAACCAGCCGATGTGGGGCTGGTTTGCCGCTGAAAATCCGTTTGCCTTTGACCTCGATTTCAGGCCCGCTAACGATATTTCACGTTACAAAGTTGGCACTCCGCCTATGCTCTCTATGAAAGCTATCGAGCCGGCCCTGGATATTCTATTGGAAGCTGACGTTGGGCGGCTACGGGCAAAAAGCGTCCAGCAAACTGACTACCTGATTTATCTGGCGGAACAGTGGCTTACGCCCTTGGGTTTCGGGCTCGGATCGCCCCGCCAAGCGAACATCCGTGGTTCGCACGTTTCGCTCCGCCATGACGAGGCCTATCAAATTAATCGGGCTCTGATTGAGGCGGAACCGCCCGCAGTTAAAGTTATCCCCGATTTTCGTGAGCCGGACAATATCCGTTTGGGTATTGCACCGCTTTACACTTCCTTTACCGATATCCACCGAGCTATGGCCCGGCTGCGCACCATTGTCGCCGAACGGATTTACGAACAATACTCCGCTGAGCGTTTGGCAGTGACCTGAACTCCAGCTCATTTTGCCTGTGTCGCCAGGTCGTAAGTTCGACCCATTAATAGCTGCGAACGAAACCCTCTGCACGCTCGAGCTTTATCGGACAATTTATGAGTCCGGCCACCATCGGCTCGGGTGCCACCTACCATTTGTAGTTCCGAATAGTCATTGGTCTTTTAATTCACTTCGTATAGCAATTTTGCTGAG
>JBFGLD010001129.1:0-2679 GCA_041576335.1 Anaerolineae bacterium
AAGCAGGACCGGTCAAGTAGGAGATGGCGATGAATGGGATCCAGATCAGCATCAACTGGCAAGCGATGAAGTTGGTGCGAGCCATCATAGCCAATCCGGCTGGATCGGAGCCACGGTGGCTAAATTGCGAAATGGGGCAACCGTGATCGATATGGGCCAGCGCGAGCCTGGGGGCTGGGTCGCCGCTCGCTACTACACCTTGATCACACTTGAGTAATCTGACTACAGGCGCAACCTACAGCCCGGGCGAGATAAACGAGGACGTGCTGAGTAAGTCATTCTTTGGAGATTAGCCTATGTTGACCCAGTTCACCTTTCATCTACCCACAAGAATTATCTTCGGCCGGCCGGCGCTCGAGGCGTTACAGGCCGAATTAGCGGCGCTCGAGGCCGATCGCCTGCTGTTGGTTAGCGACCCGGGCTTGATGCAGCTGGGACTGGTTGAGCAGATCAGCACCGGCTTGAGCCGGGCCGGCTGCGGGGCAACAGTTTTTACCGAGGTCAGTAGCAATCCGACCACGGCCGAAGTGGCGGCCGGGTTGGCCTTGGCGCGGGCACAGGCAACGCAGGTCACCGTTGCCCTGGGGGGCGGCAGCGCCATCGACGTGGCCAAGGCGATTGCCATGCTTTTAACCAACGGCGGAAGTTACGCCGATTACCAATGGGGTGGCCGGGCGATTTCCCGTCGCAGCCAGCCGCTCTTGGCGATCCCGACCACGGCCGGCACCGGCAGTGAGGTTAGCAAAGTGGCGGTGATCGTAGATCCGGATAACCCCTTCAAAAAGGGTGTTCTCAGCCCATTGATGTTTCCGTATGCGGCTATTCTCGACCCGGAATTGACCCGCTCTTTGCCCGCCTGGCTGACCGCCGCCACCGGCATGGACGCTTTCATTCACGCCCTGGAGGCCTACATCGGCCGGCGAGCCAACCCCTTTACCGACCTATTGGCCCTGGCGACGCTAGAAACCGTCTGGACAATGCTGCCCAGGGCGACTGCGGATGGGGACAATATGGATGCTCGAGCAGCCATGATGCTGGCCGCCCTGTGGGGGGGCACAGCCATGGACCATGCCGGCTTAGGGCTGATTCACGCCCTGTCCGGACCGTTGACCGGCCATCTGCATTTGCATCACGGGCTGGCCAATGCCCTGATCCTGCCCTACGCAATGCGCTTTAACCTGCCGGCGATTTCAGCAGAGCGACGGCAGCA
Source organism: Anaerolineae bacterium (assembly GCA_041576335.1). Lineage (GTDB taxonomy): Bacteria > Chloroflexota > Anaerolineae > 4572-78 > J111 > JANQQF01. The sequence goes on from JBFGLD010001129.1 coordinate 1,211, forward strand.
GCTCCATGACACGTTAGGATTGCCCGCAAAGACCGGCGAGGAGACGCTGGTCGCTGCCTTGACCCGGTTTGTACGTGATCTCGGATTACCGACACATCTAAGGGAACTGGATGTCTCACTCGAGTCCGTCGATTGGGATACCGTCGCCGAGGAGACGACGCGCATGGTATTGATCCAGAACAATCCCAGGCCGGCAGCGGTGGCTGATTGCCGGGCTGTTGTCAAGGACATGCTTAAGAATTAGAAACCCAATGTATGACACGTCGCTGGCGATACGCCAGCTTCGACGGTAGGGTGGCCCGCAAAGTTACCTTCCAGATCGCGTGATTCAATTTTATTGGCCATGCAAGGAGATCAACAATGCCGATCGAACCATTAACGATTGCAACTAAAGAATTCTTGGCAAAATCGCCCCACAAGCTGCTTATCGGCGGTGAGTGGGTTGAGGCCGTATCGGGCGAAACATTTACCAGTTACAATCCCTCGGACGGCAGCCGGCTGGCCGAACTGGCTTCGGCCGGCCCGGAAGATGTGGATCGGGCTGTGGCTGCAGCGCGCCGTGCTTTTGAGGGGCCCTGGGGAAAACTGACCCCGGCCCGACGTGCAGCCCACTTGCGCCGCTTTGCGGATCTCATAACGGCCCATGCCGCTGAGTTAGCCGAATTGGAGTCGCTGGACAACGGCAAACCGATCCGCCACACCCGGGCTATTGATGCCCCTGTGGCTGCACAAATTGTCTACAATTTTTCCGGCTGGCCGGACAAAATTGCCGGCCATACCCCCTCTGTGTCCGTGCCCCACCATTTTGTCTACACCCGCCGCGAGCCGGTTGGGGTCGTGGCGATTATTATCCCCTGGAACTACCCCCTCATCCACACTTTGCAAAAGATGTCGCCGGCCCTGGCTTGCGGCAACACGATTGTGTTCAAACCGGCCCAACTGGCCTCCCTGGCCATTGTGCGCCTCGGGCAGTTGATCCAGGAGGCCGATTTTCCACCAGGCGTGGTCAACATTATCACCGGGCGCGGCTCGATCATCGGGGCAGCCATGGCCGAGCATCACGACGTCAATAAGATTCAGGTCACCGGCTCGACGGCCGTTGGCCGCAGCGTGATCCGGGCTTCGGCCGGCAATTTGAAGCGGCTGGCCCTGGAACTGGGCAGCAAAGCGCCAAACATCCTCTTCGCCGATGCTGATTTGGAGGCAGCCATTCCCGGCGTCTTCAAGGCGGCATTCGGCAATACCGGCCAGAGTTGTGTGGCCGGGGCTCGTCTGTTCGTCCAGGCTCCGATTTTTAAACAGGTGGTGGACCAACTGGTCGAGATGACTAAAACGGTAAAAATCGGGCACGCCCTTGACCCTGAAACCGACTTGGGACCGATTGTCGACCAGGTTCAAACCGACACCATTCTTAATTACATCAAAAGCGGCCTGGAGCAGGGAGCCAGCCTGGTCTGCGGCGGCGAGCG
>JBFGLD010001130.1:0-2678 GCA_041576335.1 Anaerolineae bacterium
GGGCAAAATTGTAGAATTCGTCGGGTAAGAGAGGCTCGGTAGTTTGAACGAGTCGGGGTGTCTGCTGAGCCAAGATCAGCCCGTGACCCGCTTTCAAAAGCTGCCAATCAGTGTTGAGCAGCTCCGTAATCTTTGCAGCCGCGTCATTGGGGTGGACGCCAGGGATGTCCGTCACATCCACCACGAGATATGCTGCCTCTTCAACGGTAGGGAATACATAAGCCACGCGTCGGTGCGCGAGATGGGGATGGATCGCCGCACTTGCGGAAATTGCTGCCCCGGCCGGAATTAGGGCGGCGAAGTCCGGCAGCTGGGCCGCGGCCGAACTCATCCGATACGTTTCAGTTCGGTAGGAAAGCGGGGTCCAGCCGCGCGAGGCGTGGTAGCTCAAAGACCAGGAAAGCAGCCACAGCACGGCGCCGATGAGCACAGCAGTCTGGAGTACCTGTCCGTTAATCTCCCGGAGCGGCATTTTGTCCATTAACCGGCGCGTGCCATAAATTGCCGCCACCACAAAGGCAACCACCAGGGGTGCGGAATAATGCTGCTCGCCCGAATATTGACCTGGAAAGTTGCTTATAAGATTGGCGACCAAAACAGGCAGACCCAAGATGAGCAGGTCGGGGGCCAACAAGGGTAAGAAGCCTACGGCTGCAAAGAGGCCTAACATATAGCGCCACCTCGCCGGGTCTTGCAACAAATCCGGCAAGGCGGCCAGGCCGCCCGTATAGCGGTTGGCAAAGTAAATTGGGCTGGCGCTGCCAAAGTATTGCTGGGCCAAAGGCGCTACAATGAGATAGGTCGCGACAAAGAACCACACTATGCTGATAAGAATTAGGCCAAGACCGTGGGCAAGCGGTAAATAAAAATTAGCCCGGTAGGATTTGGGATTTTTAATGTCGTTGCGAGTTTGGGTCTGGTAGAAATCGAAAATTATATACAAGCCCAGCATCGCGGTTAAGGTCGGTAACGTTTCTTTAACAGCCATCGCCAAAAGTGCCCAAAACCACATCCATTTCCAACGCTTTTGGCTGGCGTACCAGAAGGAAAAAAGAAGGGGTGTGACCACGAACGGATCGGCGTGAAAATCGGCAACATTGGCGGCCTGGAGTTGGGGGAATAGTAGATAGGCCAGGGCAAAGGCCACGGCGGCCCAGTCAGTGATCGGCGATTGGTGTTGGGAATGTGAAAATTGACGTCGGGCGATCCAGTAGACCGGCCATGCACCCACGGCTAAGGCAACAGATTGAGCAATAAGCAGGATGCGCACGTCGTCCCATACAAAAAATAACAGAGCCAGAGGGATGAGGATGGGTTCAAAATGCTCGGCCAGACGCGGTTGCTGACGATTGCCCCATGTTTGCTCCATAAAAGCGCCGGAACCACGCACGGTGTTCCACATCGGCTGGTCGATCAGTGACAGGTCGGCGGCGTAAGAATTCAACGTACTGTGGCGATTGACGGTATACCAAGAAAAGTAAATACCATAAAGCACCATTAAACTTACCAATACCAGGTTAGGAGAAACTGTTTTTTTCGAGAACTGCAAAATTGACATAACTTTAGTCTATATCCTGCTTCGGTAGGCGAACAATCCTAAGCGGCAAGTTGGGTTCATTAACTACGGACTTTGCAATAGCCTACTCCCGCGCCGCTTCGACTTGTATCCACTCAACGATTGCCGCCACGTTCGGCTCGGTAAGCCCCAACCCGGTTGTCACGCCAACAGGACCAAGCGGATCCAGAGCCTCGACCACGGTACCTGCCTGACTAATGATTGCGTGGCTGCAGCGGAAGCAGCCGCCGAACTCGCCGGTCGCACCGATTGCTTGCAGGGCTTGCACGGCTTCTCCCGATAAATTCATGCTGGCGTCGTCAGCGGCAGCAACGGCAACGAGGGCATCGGCCGGGGCGGTCTCGATGAATTCGGCCAGGCCGGCGGAGGCTGACGGATCGAGATGTGTATCAAAATTCGAGACGGCAAAAATGCCGCCATCTGGCCGGATCAAAGCGATATTATAACCACGTTGATTGGGTGAAATATCGCGGCCGTTTACAAAAATATGGCCAAAGTCTCCGACGTCTTCCCCGGCGCTGAGAACGGTGACGTTCCGCTCAGGCAGATCGGCAGCGGGAGTTAAGCCGTGTTCTACAGGCATAACTTCGGCAAAGTGTAGATACACCGGGTCAAGGCCGGGTCGAGCTGCATTGTCGGGTAAGTTGAAAGACAATGTCTGCCATTCTCGAGTGATGATTTGGGGTAGCGACTGCCAGCCGTTTAGGGCGAGCGAAACAGATTGAACCGGGCCTTGGTAGCCGGCCGGCAGCCTCACTCGTAGGGTGAGCTGCTGGGCAGCTCCGGTCAAAGGTAGCAGCAGGCGAACCTTTTTTCGCTGCGCGGCAACAGGTTGGCCTTTGCTTAACAGACTCCACCCCTCGCCAAAGTGGAGGGAAGCCAGAGGCGCCTCAGAGTCGACCCGAAGGGAGGATTTTAATCCGCACGCCTCACTGTAACATGCCTGATCCACGTTATCAATAACTCGATAAATTTTGAGTTCAGCCTCATCGTGGATTTTTTCAACCGGAAGAATCTTTTCGATGTAGGGAATGGCAGCTTGCTCGGTAACCATAACAGTCTCTTTTCCGTTAAACCAACCGTACTGATAAGGCCGTACGAC
>JBFGLD010001131.1:0-2677 GCA_041576335.1 Anaerolineae bacterium
AAGTAAGTGCATTTTATCCCAATCTGTTTGTTCCCGCAGGCTATACATTCAGCATCTGGGGAATTATTTATCTTTTTTTATCAGGATGGGTGATTTACAGCAGTACAATTTTATGGCGAGCCGAACAATCCAATCCGCTTTTTCAGGTTGCCTTTCAGGGCGACATCAACCTTGATCCCCAGCAAGTCGCCAAGATAGTGTTGCAACCTAACCAGCCCCAACAAACTGATCTAAGGTGGGTCGGTTAGGCTGATTAAAATATCCAGGTCGCTATCAGCTTTCTGCTCGCCGCGTACGAAGGAGCCGAAAACTCCAATTTCGGTTACACCGTATTCTTGGTATAAATAGGGCTTTTGCGCCTGCAGAATTTGTTTGATTTTTGCTAAGTCGGTCATTGTTCACCTTTGGGGAGATTAAACCACCCTCAAAACTGCCGGGGTAGATGTTTTCCCAACCGGAGAGTATATCTTAAGTATAGCATTTAATGGCAGAGCACAAAAGGGGCAGCTACAATATGTAAAACAGTAACATAGAGAATGGAAAAACCTAACGCCCCCAAATGAGCGGATTGGAAAGGATAGCGACGAAACCTTGGAGCCTTGTAACCTTCACAGGCCCAAGCAACTACAGTCGGGTAGCCGGAGGCTGTTGCCAGCCCCCCGGCCCCCACGTAGAGTAAGGTCGGGTAAGACACCGGCGAGCTGCACGTGTGTCACGCCGCTATTCCGATGCCTCCCCGCCGAACCCGCCGTGCGCCGCTAAACGCAACGGGCTCTCCCTTGACGGTCTCATTACTCTGTTGGCTGAACATAGCCCTGTAGATATCGCTTTTGATATGGCAATTGTCACACAGTGTGATTAGATTTACCGGGTCGTCCGTCCCACCTCGATGTCTAGCCAAGATGTGGTGCGCTTCGAGTTGGTTGGTGCTGCCACACTGTTGGCAGGCATACCCATCGCGTTGTATGATCTGGCGTCTCAGTTGGTCCCATTCGGCGTGGCAACTGCCACCCTGCCAGGCATCTGTGTCCAGGGGGTTGATCGGTTCTTCCCGTAATTGAGTGACCGCTGAGTCCGTTTGGATGTAGGGATTAGGGTAGTTACGGGTACGATATTGGGTGATAGGTAGATCACACATTCGATAGAGAAAGATGAAGCTTCCGTGTTCATTGCACACGGCCAGATTCTTACGCCGTCCATACTGTTGGTGTTCGTATTCTGCCAGCACCCGGCGTACGCCCCACTTGTGATGGCGTTTAAGCCAATGGGTAACCCGGCGGTACACCCACCAGTCCAGTTTGTGAGCGATCTCTTTGGCATTGGCGTGGCGATAGTACTGCATCCAACCTTGTAGAACTCGATTGAGGGCAATGATCTTCGAGTTTGCCGTCGTTTTGTCTTTTCACGGGTACTCAGAGCGCCATACTTTTGCCACCACCACCCATCAAATTGATGTAGGTACCAATTGGCCATTAAGGGGCTAACCACGCCTCTAACAATGTTGCAAAAAATGTGATAAACTTCTCGATTGCCATCTCCAGGGAGCAATTGCGGCCCAATTACGGAGAGGGTTTCAAGGGTGCGCCGCTGGTCACCGCACGGACCAGTCCAGGTGTCCCAGATCAAACAGGAGAAGTCAATCACGATGAGCAAAAAGCGAGCAACACCGAGGAGGTGGATCGTGCATCATAGCTTTGAACCTAACCGACTGTCACCCACATTTCTGGCGCAAGCTTATGAAAAAATAATTCCACAGTCTGTCCGGGTTATCGATTTTGAGACGGAAAATGCGGTCGAGCAAGATGAGAGAGAGCAAGCAGGTCAAGCCAGGCGGGCCTCATGAGCCCGATACAAGTGGCCATTTATGCCCGGGTTTCCAGTGAGCAGCAAGCCCAAGCCGGCACAATTGGGAGCCAACTGACCGCCTTACAACAAAAGGTGGCTCAGGATGGTCTACAGCTGAGTGAGGAGCTAACTTTTGTGGACGAGGGTTACAGTGGCTCCACCCTAATCCGGCCCGCGCTGGAACAATTGCGAGATGTGGTGGCCCGGCATGGCCTGGAGCGGTTATATATTCACTCGCCTGACCGGCTGGCCCGAAAATACGCCTACCAAGTCTTGTTAATTGACGAATTTGAACGGGCTGGGGTTGAGATCATCTTCTTGAACCGAGCTCTGGGCCAAAGCCCGGAGGACGAACTTTTGCTGCAAGTCCAAGGCATGGTGGCTGAGTATGAACGGGCTAAAATTCTAGAGCGAAGTCGGCGGGGTAAACGCCATGCGGCCCAAAGCGGTCAGGTGTCAGTCCTATCCGGGGCTCCTTATGGCTATCGCTATATCAGCAAACAAGAGGGTGGGGGTCAAGCCCGCTATGAGATTGTGTTAGACGAAGCTCGGGTCGTGCGCCAAATTTTCACTTGGGTCGGGCAGGAGCGGGTCTCCATTCAGGAAGTCTGCCGACGCTTGCAACAGGCTGAAGAACGAACCCGCACCGGCAAAACGACCTGGGACCGGACCACCGTTTGGGGCATTCTGAAAAACCCGAACCTACCGGGGTCAAGCCGGTTTCAAGACCCTGATTAAACCCAGCAAAAAGGCTCAAAAACGCCACTTGGCTCACCTCAAACAGGTTATCCGCGATTATCGGGGTAGCTCTCAAGGCGGGCTGATTGGCAAG
>JBFGLD010001132.1:0-2668 GCA_041576335.1 Anaerolineae bacterium
AGCCTGCGCTTCGAATGTATCACAATCCTAAGGGAGGAAAGCCACGATGATCAAAATAAACGGGATTGGGCTAAGGATTATTATCACCCTTATTCTATTGGCCGGCTTGTTGTATCTGCCGGCCCCCGCTTTTTCTCAAGAGATTACGGGGTTGCAAAATCTGATTCGCAACGGCGGCTTCGAGCAGGGCTTTGAGGGCGACTTTGGGGTCGGTTACGAATGGGGCGGTTTTAGCAACGGCAACGCCACGGTTGGTTGGAGTGCCGACAGCTGGTCAGCGGTGGTTCCCGCCGGGAAAAACGCGCAGCTGATCGAAATCAACAATTCCGCTGAGCGCGATCGCTATGCCGGCATCTACCAAACTGTTCGAGTTGTGCCGGGCCAGCAGTACAAACTGACGCTTAAGGGTCTGATTCGCTCAACTGAGGGTAATATCGAAAAATCTGACTACGGTTATCGATTGCAGTATGCCATTGATTACAACGGGGCCACAGCTTGGGAATTGGTAAGCAGTGACGAATGGAACGAGATCCCTTGGGATGAGCAGCGGCTGGAGACGTCAGCTGACAACGGCTACCGGATTGACACGTACAGCACCACCGTCACCGCAAAAAGCGATAAGCTGACCCTATTTGTTCGGGGTTGGAAAAAATGGATAAATAACGGTTCCGGCCTCTACAACCTCGACGAGATTAGCCTGGTTGGGCCGGCTCCCGACGGCTTTGAGGCTCCTGTAGCTCAAGCCGCTTCCGTTGGCAACTCCGCCCCGCAGCCTGACGATAACGCCATGAATGCCGACGCTTCAATTGTGCAAGGCAGCGAAACGACTGCGGAGGAGCCGGACGCGGCGGCCCAGGCCGCCGACGACAATGCAGGTGATATTCCGGACGAATCCGCGGGTACGACAGCCACCGAATCAAATAATTCAGCCGCACCACAAGTAGATGCACCGCTGCCTGTTTCCGGTCATGGTCAAGATGACTCGATCAATTATGTCTTGATCGTCAGCCTCGTCTTGCTCTTGGTGCTACTTGCTGCCGCTGTCACTGCCACGAAGAACTGGCGTCGCCATTCAATTGAATAAGTCCTGGGATACAATATAATGGCAAAGGCGGCTCACTGTGGGCCGCCTTTTGTTTTATGGCTTAACCGGCTCTTCCAACTTGTCCGGCTCCTCGGCTGGATAGTCATACCTGGCTATAAATTCTTCGGCCATTTCCACCAACTCTCTGTTACCCACAAACAGCGGAGTCCGCTGGTGTAGCTCGGTCGGTTCAATATCGAGTACAGGTTGGCGCCCGGTTGAAGCATAACCACCTGCCTGTTCAATAATAAAGCTCATCGGAATAGCTTCGTACAGCAATCGCAGCTTGCCGTTAGGCGATTTAGCATCGACTGGGTAGTAGAAAACGCCACCAGCCAACAGATTTCGATGAATATCAGCAACCATCGAGCCAATGTAGCGTAACGACAAGGCCTTAGAATTACCTTCTTCTCCCCGCAGCCAGCGCGTATAGCGCCGGATCCCCTCGGTCCAGTTGGCTTGATAGCCCTGGTTGGCGCTATAATACTTTGGTTTCGGTAACCGAATTTTGGAGTGAGACAGCAGGAATTCACCTATGCTCGGGTCGAGGGTAAAGCCATTAACCCCATTGCCGGTGCTGTAAACCAACATCGTGCTGGAACCATACACAATATAGCCGGCCGCCACCAAGTCCCGCCCTTTTTGCAGCACGTCTTCCAGCGTACCTCGACGGTCCCCAGGTGTTTTGCGCCGGTAGATCGAAAATATTGTCCCCACGCTGACATTGTAATCGATATTTGATGAGCCATCCAACGGATCGAACAGCAACACGTACTTACCGGTTGGATATTTATCGGGAATGGGGATAATCTCCTTCGACTCCTCAGAACCCATCACCGCTAACCGCCCCGTATGGTCGGTCAGTTGAAAAATAGTGCGATGGGCATAAATATCGAGCTTTTGAACCTCTTCACCTTGAACATTGACGTCACCGGTCGCGCCCAAGATATCAGCCAGCCCTGCGCGGGTAGTATGGCTGGAGATCAACTTGCCGGCGACAGCGATATCATAGAGTAAGGCCGTTAAATCTCCGGTCGCATCCGAGAAGGCCGCCTGCTCATCCAATATATGCCGTTCAATGGTCGTCAGCCTAGTACTGGCTTTTTTTATGGCCATGGGTATCCTCCCTACAGAGTTAAATTTTTCTTATGCTTGGTTTTAGATGGAACAGATCGAGTTCCAGCTCATCACTCAGAATCGGCGGCGCAGGCGCGGCTCATATCAAAGGCAAAAGCTCACGCATTACTGCACCACAAAACTAATATTAAGGTTGCCGGCAATAACAAACAAGTGACATTTGCCATCATAATTGATGATAAATGTCACAAACGAGTGAAATTGAAAAGAGGACCTAGTGTCACCTAAGTGAGCAGCTAATGATCGCCTGGCCCAGGTACACTAAACCTAAATGGAAAAGGCTCGACTGCCGGATGAACGTCTAAATTATATCATCAGTTGAGCGACGTGCCAAGCAGTTCCTTGATCGGGTGTGTCCCAGATTTTAGGCGAGTTTCAGTCATACCAGACTGGCCCAGTCTTCAGGAGATATGTATCGGCGTAAAAGAACGCTTATTTCCAGACTGG
>JBFGLD010001133.1:0-2665 GCA_041576335.1 Anaerolineae bacterium
GTCCACTTCCGGGTTGCGGTAGCCGCCGTGGTTCTGGGCGCTATCGGAATGGAATAGAATTTCCAAGAAGTTCTGAGGATCGGGATAGTCAGCCACCCAGCCGAGTTGGTACATTTGGTAGGGCATGGGTTCAGAGTCCAAATCGGCTAAGAAATCGGGCCAGGGTGCCTGCTCAACGGCGATCTCAACACCTAGATTTGTTTTGTAGGACTCGACGATGGCCTCAGTCAATGCCCCCACGCCTCCGCCGGTCCCGCTCAGATTCAGCGTTATTTCCGGGAGTTCGCTAATATCGCCGTAAGACGACTCGGCAATCAGCTCCTGTGCACGCTCCGGATCAAAACCGAAATCGCTCAAATCGGGATTTTCATAACCGGGCATGGTCGGGGGCACGATCCCGGTAGCAGGAGGCAAAAGACCTTGAAAAACCAATTTGACCATGCGCTCCTTGTCGAGCGCCAGATTAAAGGCTTGCCGAACCTTGGGATCATCAAAAGGCGGCTTGTTGACATTAAAGCCAATATAAAAGATGCTTAGCTCTTCGGTCGAGACAAATTCATTACTCAACGGATTATTGGGGTCGGTGACCGCACTTAAATTGCTCGTCCCCACCGGTATGGTATCATAAGTGAAACCGTCGAGCCCTAACTGGTCCAGCCCATCCCGATAGCCGTTCATGAGATCGACCGGCGCATTGATGAGGAATATGACCCGCTCCAAGATCGGCCTCGGCTCACGATAAAAGTTATCGTTTTTGGCCAAAATAATTACACTGTCATCAGGCGCGTACTCTTCCAGAATAAACGGGCCGCTGCCATTGGGCTGGGTAAACCAATTTGCCCCGCCGTTCTCAACATTGTCGCGATCTAAAACATAGGCGGTAGGATAGGTCATCTTGGCCAAGAAGAACCCTTTGGGCTCGTCAATAGTTAGCTCGAGGGTCTGGTCATCGACCACCGTGATGCCCTCGACCACGTCGGCCCGACCCTGCAATTTATCCCGGCAACCAACGATGTCACCCAAATAAGTATCAGCCGTTTTAGAGGCGGTAGCAGGATCGCAGGCGCGTTCGAAAGACCATTTGAAATCCTCAGCGCGAATCGGCTTACCATCTTGAAATTGAGCCCCATTCCTAAGCTTAAAGGTGTAAACCAGGCCGTCGTCAGAGATGTCGAAACTTTCGGCAATATCGGGGACCAAATTTAGATCGAGATCATAAGCCATCAAGCCGCTAAAGATCTCGACGACGTACTCAGCCGAGGTAGCGTCGCCGCTGAGGTGCGGATCCAAAGTTGGGGGCTCACCGCCGGGCAAAATAAAGAGCTGATTCTCAGCTAATTTTGCCGGTCCGGACGATTTGCTCGTCGTATCCCGCTTAGCTGACGACTCTTCGGTTGTTTCAACGCCGGATTCTGCGGTATCGGCTTCTGCCGTTGTCGCTTCAGGTTGCTCATCCGGGGTATCACTCGAAACGGATTCGTCAATGGTTGCCGCGCTTTGATCATCGCCACTTTTTGAAGCGGTACTGCTGTCCAAATCAATCACAGCGGTTGGGGTTGCATCCTCGTCGACGGCAGTTACACCGGGGATATTATTCAAACCGCAGGCGAGTCCCAAACTTAAAAGCAGAAAAATAGCTATAATTAACTTCAAGCGATTTTGGTACACCAAAGTGTTACATCTCCCATTCTTTTCTTCAACAAATCGACCTTTGATTCGGTAGATATTAGATTGGTTGGTCAATATCTTGGGATTGGCACAAGTAGCAATGAGGCACTCTGCAATGGTTGGTTTATAATAAACCTTGGAGACTTAATAAAAATGGCTCAGGACAAATATCCTACCATAAGTGCCTCGGCCTAAATTCTGTAATCTATTAATGCGAACGGGCGCAAAGTACTGCCTGACGTTAAGCAAAAGAGAGAGTTTAGGATAGAATTAGTTAAAGGCAGAAATTGTTCGGCTCGATACACTCGAATAATATTTGATTAATTTAGCAATGTTCGATATTTTAAGGGCAAAGAGAGCAAAAGTCAAACATTTCTCATTATGAAACAAAGCACAAATGCGCCTGGCAGCCTTAAGGACATCGATGCAAATCTGCGTCATTTGGTCGGGCACCAAGTCAGGGCTACGCCCCAACAATTGGCCCAAATCGCCGGCCACGTAGCGACTGCTGCCTTTACCGGCGAGCTGCTGGAGGTGGACGAGCCGCTTTGGGGAGGATTCTGGCACTTCGATGTCATCTCACCCGGTTATCGCTTGCCCGCCCCCGAGCTAGCCTTTTTAAGGGCAACGCGCTCAGATGATCATTGGCCGGAAGGAACCAGCGAAGCGCAGTTTCTGGCCGATTTGCGGCAGGCTATTACGCATCCGCAGGCAGGGTTGTGGACGCTGGCTGTGGCCGGAGAGCCGTGCGCAGTATTTGCGGCAAGCAGCGATCGGCCGTTAGCCAGCAGTCGTTTTTCCCCAGACACTCGTCAGCCAGCGCTGGTCACTGTAGTTTGGTATTGTGCTACAACCGGGTGCTGGCACGCCGGTTACCGGACGTTCGCCAGGTCGCTTCATTTTGAGCAGGCCGTAGTGCAGCGCAAATTGGAAATCACAGCCGACCCTACAGCGGAGAACAAGGGCAGCAGTTGGCTGGCTCAGGTGGTCGATGAAA
>JBFGLD010001134.1:0-2663 GCA_041576335.1 Anaerolineae bacterium
GATTGCCGCCATCCATGTAGCCGGCATCCACCAGGTGGGTTTGCGGGGCCTGCTCTTTAGCCATCAGTCGCTGATGGATGATGGGTAGCGATGCGCGATCGGGTGTGGTGGCCGGTGTGGTCAGGACGTTGGTGATCAGATTCGGGCTATCCGAGTCGTTCGTTTCGGTCACATGCACCTTATAGCCGGACCATTCTTTACGTCTGGTGCGGCTGTAACGTACCTCAACGTCATAAGGCGTCCGAATCATTTTGGCTGCCGGTGGTCGCCCCTGTTCCCTTCGGCGCCACCGCAGCTGTCCGGCATCATCATAGTAATATTGCTGGATCCAGATGTGGCTCAGGCTGACTACCGCCGGCAACTGCCTCAGGCCCGAGGTGGATGGTTCATGTTGCAGTTGAGCCATTATGCTGGCCCCATCCTGTCCTATCACCTCGGCCAGGGCCGTCCGCGCCTGGATTGTTTGGGGCAAGCGATACGCCTCAAAGCGCGGTCCGTACCGCTCTCCCCAATCAGGCTGCAGATGCGGCTTGAGCCAATCAGGATAAGCCACCGCCAACACTTCCAGCAGTTGGCGCATCGTCTCGCCTACTAGCTCTAAGCGATTCAACTCACGTGTCGCCGCCAGGATGTGGGTCGAATCCGTGCGCTGCACCCCTTTTGTCTTGAGCAAGCCCTTCTCTTCAAACCGGGCCAACATCTCTTCCAGCAACACCTGCTCTTGACCGCCAGTTAGCAAACGATTGCGGAATTGCCCCAAAACTGTGTGCGAGAAGCCAGGGTCATCTAATGTCAATCCTAAGGCATATTTCCAATCGATTCGCGCCCGCACCGCCTCGACCGCCTGGCGGTCACTCAATCCTTCCGCATACTGCATCACCAAGACCAGCGCCAACGCTCCTGGTGCTTCTGCTGGTCGGCCGGCATGACTAAACAGCTCAGCTAGCCGTTCATCCGGATACATCTCTTGTATCTCGTCCCGCATCGTCATATAGTTGTTCCCCTTGGGAAATGCCGCTTTGGCCACTTCTACCGTTTCCTTTGGAATTTCATGTTTGCTGGCCTGATATCGCATCGATTGCCTCCTCAAGTTCAGGTTGTTGTTTGCGATCATGACACTAGATGCTCTAGCTAACAAGTCGACATAAATTTCTTTACAGCATCATGAATCGACCAGGCTATGCAGCAGGCGCCCCGCTGGGGCTTGGGAGGGTGTTAATGGGGGATTTATCTTCGGCCGGAGACGGCCGTATTGCCAGATAGCAGGTCACAAAAACCGGGTTGAAATAGGGCCCATGTCTATTATCCAGGCGACTTGGGTGCCCGTAATCGTGTCTTTTGGCCTGGCCCACCTGGCGATGAATCGATCAGGCTATTCAGGTGGCGCCCTTTTGTGGCTTGAGAGCTGACCTTAGGAAAAAATGAATATTCGCTCTCTTTTAGTATTCTTGTATCTTCAGTGGATCGCTACTCAATTGAAATTGTTGCCCAGGTCCATCTAGAAATACATAGTAATCCTGAAGCCAATCTCGACCCAATATCACAAACGAGTAAGGTGTGAGAATAACTTCCATCTTTTTTGCTGCCTCTCCAGGCATAGCTAAGGAGACATCATATGAAAATACTGGTGTCTTTACGGCATTGGCATCCTCCAGCTGCAATCGACCGATCGGATAAAGTTTGAGTCTTTCTGCAATCGATTTGGGTACCGCTGTGATATCAGCCCCAGTATCAATTAAAGCGGATAATTCAATACGTGGACGACTATGAACAACACCTGACGCAGATATAGACAAAACGACAGCTGGTGGATCGAAGTTCGTATTATAAGATATCATGGCCGCACGATGCGAACAGAAGGCATACGAACAGTACGAGGAGAGTCTGCTGCGACTTTCTCAATGTAGCAAACGACGTTACCAAATTGTTCCCGCACCTGGTCAAGCAGAGCCAATTTCTGATCACCACTAGCAACAACACGGCCTTGATAGATAGCAACAAATTTGCCAGGATATTGCTCTAACAATTTCGGTTTCAGCTGTTCAAAGGCCGCGACTTCCTGCTCAAACGCCTGGGTTATATCGCTCGTTTCGGACTCATCCAGGTGTTCAGACACCCATTCAATGATCAGAGCTTCTGTCGTTTTTTGTTGGGCAGCTGCCCTTTTACGGATGGCATCATATAGCTCTTGTGGCAAGTGAATCGTGTATTGCATATTCAACCTCTATTGACACTAATTATACACAACGCTGCTACCACTATAGCAAATGTTAAAAATTCTCCTATTTCCTCGCCCCACCGCCGGATTAAATGCCAGGGTAAAAAAAGCAGGGGCGACCGTATTGCCGGACGGACGGCCACAAAATCCGGGTTGAAATATAGCTGGCGGCCGTCTATTTGAGGTCCGATTTTAGCGCCGGCCATCGTGTCTTTTGGCCTGGTCCGCCTGGCGATGAATCGATGCTGTTTAGAAATTTATGTCTACTTGCTTACCCGGGCATCTAGTGACATGATACCGGACAAAAAGAGAGAAAAATGAGGAAAAAAGAGAGTCTGGTTACATGAAAACACACAAGATATGTACGAGGTCCATCTGAATATGTATGAGGAAAATGAACACAGGAAAATGACGGGCCCGAAGGGCCCAGAAAAAAATTCGGGCC
>JBFGLD010001135.1:0-2662 GCA_041576335.1 Anaerolineae bacterium
GCCGTTAGTCCGGCCCGATGGCCTGACCAAAGTAACCGGTGCAGCCGTTTATACCGACGATATCACCTTTCCCGATATGCTCCACGCCCGCACCCTGCGCGCAGCCTATCCCCACGCCTTGATCAGATCGATTGATACGTCGGCAGCCAAAGCCCTGCCCGGCGTGCAGGCCGTACTAACAGCGGAGGATATTCCCGGTCAAAAAAACCACGGGCTGGTCATTCAGGATTGGCCGGCACTGGCCGATGGAAAAGTGCGCTACCTGGGCGATCCGGTGGCAATTGTTGCCGCCGAGACGCGCGAGATTGCCACCAGGGCGTTAGAGTTGATCAAGGTGGACTATGAGCCCCTGCCGGTCGTCAGCGACCCGGTCCGGGCCCGGCAGTCCGAAGCGGTTGATGTCCACGCTTCAGGCAATCTGCTCAAGCATATCAAGGTGCGCAAAGGCGACATGGAAGCGGGTTTTGCCGAAGCCGAGGTGGTGATCGAAAAAACTTACCGTACGGCAACGATTGAACACGCCTTTTTGGAGCCGGAGTGCGCTATCGGGCGGGTCCTGGATGATGACCGGATTGAGATTTATGTCGGTTCGCAGATTCCGTATCAAGACCGGGCCCAGGTGGCCGCCTGCCTTGGCCTACCGCAAACCCAGGTCCGGATCCGGGGCATGATGACCGGCGGGGGTTTTGGAGGCAAGGAGGATATCGCCGCCCAGGTGCACGTCGCCCTACTGGCCCAGGCCACGGGCCGGCCGGTGAAGATGCTTTACGACCGCCACGAGAGCCTGCTCTTCCATCCCAAGCGACACGCAACAGTTATAAAGGTGAAAATGGGAGCCAAGCAAGATGGAACCCTGGTTGCGGTGGAAACGGAACTGTACGGAGATACGGGCGCGTACGCTTCTTTAGGGGAGAAGGTGATGACCCGGGCCACGACCCATTCTGCGGGCCCGTACGAGGTGCCGCATATGAAGGCGGACTGCTACGCGATGTATACCAATAACCCGCCCTCGGGCGCCTTCCGCGGCTTTGGGGTGACCCAATCGGCCTTTGCCGTGGAAAGCACGGTGGATCAACTCGCCGCAGCGCTTAAGATGGACCCGGTAGCCCTGCGCCGGAAGAACGCCCTGCGGGTGGGCAGCGTGACCAACACCGGCCAGGAATTACGTGAGAGTGTAGGCCTGCTGGAATGCCTGGAGCAGGTCGAAGCGGAGATATGGCAGCTGGCCGGCGGCCGTAATCCGTTCGAACCCTATACCCTACCCGGCACCAACAAGGTGCGGGCCTGGGGTGTGGCCGCCGGCTACAAAAACACCGGTCTCGGCGGCGGCGCCCCGGACAAGTCAGCGGCCGAAGTCGAGATCTTTGCCGACGGTACGGCCGAGGTCCGCACGAGCGCGGCCGAAATCGGGCAGGGCCTGGTTGGCGTTTTGGCCATTGTCGTGGCGGAAGAGCTGGGCCTGCGGTACGAGGATGTCAAGGTCCTGGTAATGGACACGGACCTGACGCCTGACGGCGGCCCGACCACGGCCTCGCGCCAAACGTATGTCAGCGGCAACGCGGCTCGCCTGGCGGCCAAAGCCTTACGGGAGTCGATGTCGGCCACCCTGGCCGAGGAGTTCGACGTGCCGCCGCCGGAGATACGTTATGAAGAAGGATTGGCCTACGCGAACGGCCAGCAGGTGCCGGTGGGCGAGGTCGTCAAGCTGATGCGGAACGAAGGGCGCGAACCCCGGTCGCTCTACGAGTATTGGGCGCCCAAGACACAACCGCTGGGTACCGGCGGGGATATGCATTTCGCTTTTTCGTTTGGGACCCAGGCCGCGGAAGTCGAGGTAGACCTGGATACGGGTGAGGTCCACGTTCTACATGTGGTCAGTGTCCAGGACATTGGCCGGGCCATCAACCTGGTCGGGCTGCAAGGGCAGATTGAGGGCGGCATTATGATGGGGCTGGGCAACGCCCTGACCGAGGAATACATCGTCGAAGAGGGTATTCCGTTTACCGACTACCTGGCCCGCTACAAAATGCCAAGCATCAAGCACATGCCCAAGCTGACCTCGGTTATTGTCGAAGACGAGGCTGAAGAGGGCCCGTATGGGGCCAAGGGCATCGGCGAACTGGCCAGCATTCCCACCACGCCGGCCATCACCAACGCCATTTATAACGCCTGTGGGGTCCGGGTATTTACCTTGCCCGTCGACCAGGATAAGCTGCTGCTCGCCATGAAACGAGGTCACCCGGAGACGGATTGACAATTCAGTCCCTCCAGCCGGCTTTAACATTATAAACTTCTGCCGGTCCGAGGCGCGGGCCGACTTAGCCGCCGGTCCTCTCGGTGGTTTCAGTCGAAAAAAAGGTCACCCAGTTTGTGCGGGTGACCTCAATGATATATCTGTCATCAAAAAATTGTGCTTCGATTAACAGACCTTGCCTCAATTATAAAAATAAACTATGGCGCGTCATTCGAGTCCGCGACGAACAGCGTAATTCGTGGCTCGTCGAAAGGTTTGTTGAAGTTCAGTCCACCTAGCACATTGAGCGTTGCTCCTTCAAAGAGCCCCGCTCCCTGTTTATCTCCCCCCGGTATCTTAACACCAGGAAGAATGCAGCCTACCGTGAGGACTGCCTCACCCACCTGGGTCGTGCCTACAAATAGGTCA
>JBFGLD010001136.1:0-2656 GCA_041576335.1 Anaerolineae bacterium
CGGATGATCGGCGAAAAGGGCGTGCCGCTGATGCCGTCGGGCCTATTTTACGATCACGGGCTCTTGTTTTCGTATTTGGGCAGTATCGCCGCAAGTTTTGGACCGGCTCAGCTCTGGGTGCGCTACGCCAGCCTGTGCTTTGCGATGCTGAGCCTGGGGTTAACTTATTTTATTGGGCAGCGCTGGTTCTCGCCGGCTGTAGGGCTGATCGCCACGGCCGGGTTGGTCATGGCGCCCACGGCTATTCACTGGAGCGGTCGGGCCAGAATGTATGCCCTGCTGCAGCTGCTGGTTTTGCTAACGCTGTGGTTGACCTACGAGGGAGTCGTGCGCAGCCGGGCTCGTTGGCGTTGGGCCGCGCTGCTGGCATATTTGGGGGCGCTGCTGACTCATTTTGTCTCGATTACGCTGGCTCCGGCGTTGGCTTTGGGAGCAGTCTCGCTGTGGTGGCTTCGTGGCCAACCGGGAGACCTAACCAGCAGACGGGCAGCAGCACCAACTCCCGCATCTCTCGATTCCCGGCTCAAACACGGGTCTGTGTGGCTCGAAGCAGTGGGCTTCATGGCCATTATCGCCGTTGGTTTTCTCGTCAAACGGGCCGGCCAACCCAAAGGCATTGCGCCGCTTGAGTCGAGCCAGGCTTTTTCCGCTGTGGCCCAGGTATTTGCCGTATATGGCAATATTTCTTTTGACCTGGTTGAAGGCTGGCAAGCGATCGCTCCGTTTTTTCTGAGCTTACCCGCCCTGATTTTCCTGCCATTCGCCCTGCTGGCGATCGCCCAAAGTTGGATCAGCGGCAGAGCCGGAGCCCGGGAGGCTGCAAACCATGGCCCAAAGGGTAAGATGTCCGCCAACCGCCCGAACTCCCTGCCGGTCATTTTTTTGACGATTATCCTGGTAATGACGACCTTCGAAATGATCCTCTTTGTCTCCCCCGACCGCCGCGACGATAAATATCTGTTTATGCTGCTGCCGGTGCTGCTCTTGCTCGGTGCGCAGGGAATGGCTGTAGTAGGAGACAGGTTGTTAGCTGTGGTCAACCGGCAGCCGTCAACAAATACCTATGGTACCGCGCTAAATACGCACAACGCATTACGCCCTAGGCGCTACGTTCCACGTTCCAGGTCTTACGTCCTACGGTTCATCCCCCTAATTGCCGCTGCCCTCATCCTCCTGGTGACCAAAGCCGATGTTGATACTCTCCTGGCCAACACGGGTGATGACTACGCCACAGCCTTTGCTTACGTCAAGGCCCACTGGCAAGAAGGGGATACAATTTTGACCGGTACGCCCGCCGCAGCCGCGTTTTATTTGGGACATAATGATTTCTACAGCGTTCAACGGCGGGGCGGCTACGATTATCGGATTCTGACCGTGAACGAGCAGCCCGTAGATCGTTGGCTGGCCTCGCCCGCGGTTCGTACTGAGGCCGACCTGCACCAGACCTTGGCCGGTCATAAAGTGTGGCTGGTTCTGGAGCGGTGGGGACTACAGCGCGAATATTATGACCTACCCTTTCAGCAGCAGCTTTTGGCCCAAACCGAGCATGTCGGCGAAGTGCAGGCCCAGGGCATTTTTATACTGCGATCCAAACCTGATCCGCGACCGCTAGCGTTCAAACCGGTCCAGCCGGTTGCGGCCGTGTTTGGCGACTCGATCCGCTTAACCGGCTATACCGTCGAACCCGAAGGTGCCGCGCCCGGTCACCCTGTTCGCTTGACGTTCTACTGGCAGGCTCTGGCTCGGTTACCCCACGACTATACGGCTTTTGTCCATTTACGTTCACCTGACGGGACTACCGTGGCCCAGGCTGATCACCGTCCGCTCGGAGATTTATTTCCTACAAGCCTGTGGCCGGCAGGAGAAACCATCCGGGAAAGCAGCGATCTCTTTTTGACAGCCGACCTCCCGCCCGGTACTTATGAATTGTGGACCGGACTCTATCGGTTCGAAACGGGGCAGCGGCTATCGGTACAGAACGACAAGAGCGGTGAGCATGCCGTCAAATTGGGGGTATTGAGCGTAGCGAAAACATCGTCAAATTGAAGTTCGCTTAATCGGCCGGCGTGCATAGCGCAAAAAAGCCGTATCTTTACCCACTACGCACGACGTCCTATGCCTATTTAGGAATAACCTTGCCTGTTCGCAAAGATATTCAATCGAAAATCTACAACCTAAAAGCTAAGATTGATTGGCTTATCCTGCTCCTCTTAATCTTCGTTCCCCGGCTGCTCAATTTGAATATTTTCCTAACGGCTGACGAGCCATTGTTTCTGAAACACGCCCGCGAATTTGGCGGCGGTCTGACCGGCGGCGATTTTAGCCGGACGTTAGGCATCGGTTATCCCGGGGTAACCGTGGCCTGGTGGAGCGCGCCCGTGGTTGGGCTCTCCTCAACGGAACTTGGGGCATATACTGCCGGCCGGCTGGCCACGGCAATGGCCTCCGGTGTGCTGCTGCTGATCCTCTTTGCCCTGGCCCGACTGCTGGTGGGGCGCGGGCCGGCCCTGCTGGGCGTTGGATTATTGGCGCTCGACCCCTACACCCTGTCGTATAGCCGCCTGCTGCATATTGCGGCCCCGTTAGCGCTGTTTATGACGCTGGCCGGGGTGTCGCTGCTGCTGTGGATGCGATCCGGCCGTAATCAGTTACCTCA
>JBFGLD010001137.1:0-2656 GCA_041576335.1 Anaerolineae bacterium
CATAGTAACGCCGCAAATAGTCAGCACCGGCCCGGACAGTTGGTTGATCGCCCAAGGCATAGTAACCTTGAGCCCAGAGCCGTGGTTGCCCGGGCCGGCCGGCATCGGTCCAGGCAGCCCGGGCCTTGTCGGCAGCCCGGGCAAAAGCTCTGGGAGGGCCGCCACCATGAATATAGCCATCGGCATAACGGGCCATGCGGGCAAAAACAATATCGCTCGTGCCGCCGACGATGACCGCCGGACCTTGAGATTTTGGCGAGCGGGGGCCGATCGACCCCTCCTCCCACTGCTGCCGCAGTTCCAGTAATTGTTCGGCGACGATTTTACCCCGCAAGCTGTAGTCAACTTTAGCCACCTCGTAATCTACTTTGCGAGCGCCAACGGCAATGCCCAGCGTAAAACGCCCGTCTGACAAGGCATCGACGGTTGCGGCTGCCTTAGCCAGCGTGGCCGTATTACGCAGCGGTCCGATTAGAATGGTCGTAGCCAAGCCGATCCGCTTGGTTACGGCCGCGGCCGCAGCCAGGGTCGTTAGCGGTTCATAGGAGTCGTAAACGAGGCGATCAAAAACGCCGAGAGAGGAAAATGGTCCCTCGTCGGCCTGCTTGGCCCAATTGATCACCAAGTCCCGGGTCAACCCGGCCGTAGAATTGGGTAATCCAACGCCGACATTCATAGCTTCCTGCCTTGGTTAGGGGAGAGTGGTGGTAACCATTACAAATTAAATAATAGTAACAAATAGTTATTATACCCCCAGGTACTGCTGCATTAGATCGGGTTGGGCCCGCAGCTCGGAGGGGGTCCCTTCAAATACGGACTGGCCTTTACTCATGACATAGGCCCGATCGGCCACACCCAGGGCCAGGGCCAAGTTTTGCTCAACCAACAAGATTGACAAACCGTCAGCCCGAAGTTGGTTCACAATCCGCCCGATCTCGGCCACAAAAAGCGGGGCTAATCCTTCTGAAGGTTCATCAAGCAGGAGCAATTCAGGGTTAGTCATGAGAGCACGAGCAATGGCTAACATTTGCTGCTCACCGCCGCTCAGTTGAGAGCCCAGATTCGTGATCCGGTTTAACAGAGGCGGAAAGGTTTCTAAGACGCGCTCCAGAGTCCAGCCCCCTTTGTCAGAATTTCTGGCGGCCAGGGTGATATTTTCACGTACGGATAGGGTCGGAAAGATGCCGCGCCCCTGCGGCACCAAGCCGACCCCCAGACGGGCAGTTCGATACGAAGGCAGGTGGGTGACGTCAATATCGCGGAACAGAATTCGTCCCTGCCGGGGCGTCGAAAAACCAATGATTGATTGGATAGTCGTCGTCTTACCCACGCCGTTTCGACCGAGAAGCGCAACCGCTTCACCCTCTTTAACCCGGAGGGAAATTCCCTGCAAAATATGACTGTCACCGTAGAAGGTGTGGATATTGTCGACGTTCAGCATAATTCTTGAATGGGCGTAGGGCCTCCTACCGGCGACCGACTACTGCCTACTCCCTACTTTTAATTCCTCACCCGGCTTGGCGCCCAGATAGATTTCTTGTACCGTTGGGTCGGCTCGAACCTGTTCGGGGGAGCCTTCGCTGATCACCTGACCGTAATGCAAAACTGTGATTCGATCGGCCAGGCTAAAAACGACGTCCATATCATGTTCGACGATCAGCATCGTAAGCGAGCGCGACAGCGATTCGATAAGCCGGGTCATCTCTATCGTTTCTGCCGGCGACATACCGGCCGTCGGCTCGTCCAACAACAGCAGCGTTGGTTCGGTGGCCAGGGCTAAGGCCACTTCCAGGCCCCGCTGTTGTCCGTAAGCCAGGGTACCGACCAGGCTATCGCGCTGCTCCACCAAACCGACCCGGCTCAAAATAGCTTCGGTTTCTTGGGTTACCCGTTCAAACTGATCAGCCGATTTAAAGAGATGAACAGTGGTCCGGTGGTGATGCTGAATCGCAAGTCGAACATTCTGGAAGGTTGTTAAGCCCAAGAAGAGATTGTTACGCTGGAAGGTATGGCCTAAACCGAGATTGGCCCGCTTGTAAACCGGCAGCGCCGTAACATCCCGGCCGGCCAAAAAGACCTTGCCGGCCGTTGGTTCCAGTTCCCCGGCAATCAGGTTAAAGAGCGTACTTTTACCTGCCCCATTGGGTCCGATAATCGCGAGCCGCTGCCCGGAGTCGACCTCCAGGCTGACTCCGGCCACGGCGGTCACGCCGCCAAAATCTTTTCGGAGATTTTCTACCTTCAATTGACTCATAAGCCTAATTTACACGGTCGGATCCTCGTCCAGCGGGCTGCTTTTTGCGGACGCTGCTGAAGTCTTCTTTTCGCCACCCTTGGCCAAGTCTACGAGTTGACGAAGGGACAGTGGGCTGTCTTTTTGCTTTGCCCGAAGCAAACCGATGATGCCTTTGGGAGCAAACAGAACAAAGAGGATGAACACCACCCCCAGCAAGGTTTCCCAGCGGTCGGTATAACTGCTGGCAAAGTTAGGCAGCAAGCGGATCAAGGTCGCGCCCAGGATTGGCCCCGCCAGCGTACCGGCTCCACCAACAATTAACATGATCATCACCTGACCGGACATAGTCCAGTATAGATTTTCCGGAGGGGCGTGTCGAAAAAAGTGGACAAACAGCATACCGGCTACGCTGGCAAAGGC
>JBFGLD010001138.1:0-2652 GCA_041576335.1 Anaerolineae bacterium
CCTCAAGGGTTGGCTGCTGGCTTCGCCGCTCAAGGTCATGCTTTCGCTGCCTTCAAGCATATTCATATAGCCGCCCAGGAACGCTCCTTCGTAGAGGTCGTTAATCCCACTTAGATAATCCGTACGCTGAACCAGTTCAGGATGAATCAGGGGGCAGTGGTAACATTCGGAGTAGTTTTCAACGATCAGTTTCCAATTGGCTTGTACTTCGTAATCAATGCGGCGGGCTGACCGTAGTCTCGGCATATCCCACGCCGTAAATTTGCCGGCGAGCGGCGCAAAGGCCTCGATAAAAGACGCGGGCTCATTGCTCAAATTAACAAAAATAAATCCCTCCCAAGTGTCGATCGCCACCGGTGTGAGCGGATAGTTCTTTTTGTCAAAGGTGGCGATACCATTCATGTGGGGTGCGCCAAGTAGTTCGCCATCTAAGGCATACGTCCAGGCGTGATAGGGACACTGAATAGTCTTGTTAAACTGTCCCTGCGCCTTGACACACAGGCGCGTTCCCCGGTGACGACATACATTGTAATGGCCCTGAATTTTTTCATCCGCAGTCCGGACGACGATAATGTTCTCCCGGCCAATTTCGTAGAGGATGTAATCACCCGGGTCGGGGATTTGCTCGGCTCGACCTACATACACCCACCGCTCATAAAAGATACGTTCAAGCTCTTGCTCGAAAATCTCCGGCGCGGTGTAGTAGGGGCCGGAAAGCGGAGTTGCCCCTTTGCTCATTGTTTTGGCGGGATCGCGAAAGGTCGCTGGCATATGATCTCCTTGGACGCCCGGACCGACGAGGTATCCCCGGCCGGGCCAGGATGGGCACCACCCTCTGCGGTCGTCAATCCGGCGCGGCAATAAATAAAGCCGGTTAGCCTACCTTCAAATCTTTCAAAATCTCTCGGGCGGCATTATAGCCAGGCGCGCCGGTGACACCCCCACCGGGATGCGTCCCTGCGCCGCATAAATACAGGTTCTCGATCGGGCTGCGATACTGCCCGTAGCCCGCGACCGGACGCATGAATAGCAGCTGGTCCAACCCCATCTGGCCGTGAAAAATGCCGCCTTCGGTCAACCCGTAGTCGCGCTCCCAATCGAAAGGTGTAATGACCTGGCGGTGTAGAATCAGCTCTTTAAGGGTAGGGGCATATTTGGCCAAGGTGTCGAGAACGTGTTCGCCGAGAGCGTCACGCTGATCATCCCAGTGACCACTTCGCAAATGATACGGCGCGTATTGCATTGTGATGGACATGACATGCTGCCCCGCGGGGGCCAGAGACGAGTCGAGAACCGAAGGAATGACGATATCCAGGAAGGGTTTCTGAGAAAAGTTGCCGTACTTGGCATCATCATAGGCGCGTTCTAAGTACTCCAGGCTCGGGCTGATGAGAATGTGCCCGCCCAGATGCGCTTCGCTGTCCGGTTGGCCCGTGAAGCGCGGTAAGCCGGCCAGAGCCAGATTGACTTTGGCGGTACAGCCACGAAAGCGGATATTTTTAACCCGGCGGGCGAAACGGATCTCCAAATTTGTTGGCCCCACCAGCTCAAAGAAGGTCCGCCGCGGGTCGGCGTTAGAGACGACGACACCAGCAGATACGACATCGCCGTTCGCCAGGGCCACCCCGGTGGCCCGCCCATCATTGACCACGATCCGGGCGACCTGAGCCCCGGTGTGGATTTCGGCGCCGTTTGCCCGGGCTGCGTTGGCCAGGGAAGTCGCCAGCTGTCCGATGCCCCCGCGGACGAAGCGACTGGCTCGAAAACCGCCAATAGCCGCTGCCCCCAGATAGTGGTACAACATCATGAAAGCCGTGCCGGAGGCTCGCGGTCCCTGCATGCTGCCGGCGATACTTGCCGCCCCTAAGACCCCTTTCAACGCATCGCTTTCGAACCATTCGTCCAGAAACTCGGTGACAGTCATAGGTAGAACGCGCAAAAATTCCATCATCCGCTGCTTGCCCAGCCGCTTGAGTTGAGTGCCTACCTTTAACCAGGGCAGCAGGTCAGCCACGTGTTTCTCACTCAGGTTGGGTGGCGTCAGCGTCACAATCGTATCGAGGACGCCGGTCAGCGCTGCAACTGAGCGCACAAAATTCCGGAATCTATCGGCGTCGGCTTCGGAAAAGCGGCCAATTTCGGCCAGGGTTTCGCGAATGTCTTGCCAGAGGGTCAAAGCCCGACCGTCGGGCTGCGGCGCAAAGGCAGTCACCGGGTTTTCGACGAAATCCAGGCCGTACTGCCGCAGATTAAGCCCGGCAATCACCTCCGCCCGAAGCAGCCCGGCGTCGTGCGCCCCGGTATTAAATTTGAATCCGGGGAACACTTCTTCGGTAGCTGCGGCGCCGCCGAGCAGATTGCGCCGCTCCAGCACCAAGACGCTGCGTCCTGCTTTTGCCAGAAAAGCCGCCGTCACCAAGCCATTGTGACCACCTCCTATCACGATGGCGTCGTAAGTTTTGCTCATGATCTCAAATCCTCAGCTAGTTTCAAAAACAGTTGGAACAAAGTCGAATAAAGAAATCAAGGGCAGCCTCGTAGATCCTCTCAAATCGTCCCGGTTCGTCTGCCTCAAGCGTGATCCTTCATAATCTCCAGCGCAGCCAACCGGCCAGATGCGCCGGTGATGCCACCGCCCGGGTGCGTACCGGA
>JBFGLD010001139.1:0-2652 GCA_041576335.1 Anaerolineae bacterium
AATTGGTCTGCGTGTACCCAAGCAAGTTATCACCAATGCTTGCCGCAAGTATATGCAGGCTAACAAACCAATCCATCTTACGCAACGGGTCAATGATGATGCTTACAGTATTGTGGCTCAATATCAAACCGAATACCGTGGACTGGTTCAGTATTACCAGTTGGCCTACAACCTCCATCGCTTCAGCCAACTCAAATGGATCATGGAAACCTCACTTATCAAGACCTTGGCCAAAAAGTTCAAGACCTCTTGTCGCCGTATCCGCAAACGCTACAAAACCGATCATCAAGTCGATGACAGAACCTACAAAGTCATTGCCGTTCAAGTTGATCGAGGTCCCGACCAAGCTCCCCTGACTACTCATTTCGGCGCCATCCCGCTCCGTTGGAACAAGTGGGTTGCCATAAGTGACACCAAGACTATCCCCATCTGGAGTGGACGAAGCGAAGTTGTGGAGCGGCTTTTGGCTCAGCAATGTGAACTGTGTGGTTCCAACCAGACTATCGAGGTTCACCACATCCGAAAATTTGTTTTTATTAAACTAAACCAGCAGCAGATGAGCCAAAAATATTAATCGAAAAGAGCAGCACCTTAGTCGCTCTCTGCTATCATGAAGTTTTCAAAGTATTCCATGATAGCAGAGGAAAAGGAGAATGATTAAGGTGGACAAAATCGAACGGATCCGACGAGCATACTATGTGGAAGGCAAAAGTATGCGTCAAATCGAACGGGAGTGTCATCACTCCTGGCGGACCATCAAAAAAGCATTAGCCAGCCCTGAGGCCGGCAGTTACAGCCTCAAAGAGCCGCGGCCAGCGCCAGTGCTGGGGCCCTACAAGGCTCGGATCAAGGAACTGTTGGCCCAGAATGAGAAGCTGCCGGGCAAACACCGCTTGACCGGTCACCGGATCTTCAAGCTGGTCTGGCAGGAAGGGTACCGAGGCAGCGAGTCAAGTGTGTTGGTCTATCTGTGGCACTTGCGCAAAGCCAAACGACAGCTCAAAGTGTTTATGCCGCTGGAGTTTGAGCCGGGCCAAGATGGACAGGTCGATTGGGGCGAGGCCCAGGTGCTGCTGGCCGGCCAACAGGTGACCGTCCAGATATTTGTCATGCGGCTGTGTTACTCCCGAAAAATCTTTGTGATGGCCTTTCCCAGCCAGAAACAGGAGAGCTTTTTTGCCGGACACGTGGCCGGCTTCCAACACATGGGCGGCATACCGTACCGCTTAACCTATGACAACCTGAAAACGGCGGTCAAGAAAATATTAATCGGGTCCCAGCGGCAGGAACAGGACAGTTTCATTGTCTTTCGTAGTCACTATCTGTTTGAGAGCCACTTTTGCAGCCGGGGGGCGGCACATCAAAAAGGGCGGGTGGAAGATGGGGTCGGCTATGCCCGGCGTAACTTTATGAGCCCCTTACTGCAAGCCGACAGCTTTGAGGAGCTCAATGAACAATTGCGCCAGGCTTGCCTGACCGATGACCAACGTCGGGTAGACCGACAGCCGCAGACCATTGCTGAAGCCTGGCAGCAGGAGCTGTCCCAGTTGCGCCCCTTGCTCCAGCCCGATTTCGACTGTTGTCGGCAACTCCAACTTCAGCTCAACGGCTACAGCCAGGTGGAAGTGGAAACCAATCGCTACTCCGTGCCGACCGACCGAGCCGCGCCCCAACTGCGGGTCAAACTCTACCCCTTCCAGGTCGAGATTTATCGTTCGGATGAAAAAGAAGCCGTGGCTATTCACCCCCGCTGCTATGGCCGTCAGCAAGACATCCTGGAGCCGTTGCACTACTTACCGCTGCTGGCTCAACGGCCCGGCGCCCTGGCCCACGCCAAACCGATCCGCCAGTGGCGGGCCAGCTGGCCGGCGGTCTATGAGCAATTGTTGGCAGAACTACAACGCCGGCAGCCTGATGGACCAGGGGTGCGCCAATTCATTCGGGTCCTGCAGTTGCACCAGCACCATCCGGCCGAATTGGTCGAACAAGCGGTCACACAGGCCCTGGAACATCATTGTCCTCACTTGGATGGGGTTCAACTTTGCCTGCGCCACTTGGTACAACCGGAGCCAACCCCGGTCAGCCTGGATTTGAGCCACCATCCCAAGCTGGTAGCGGTGGGACAGCAGCCGCTGCAGTTGGCGCAGTACGATCATCTGTTGAGGGGAGGTCAGCATGGAAACCAACTTGTTGCTTGAAAGCCATCTCAAAACCCTGCGTCTGGCCACTTTCCGTGAGCAGTACCGTCAGGTGGCCGAAGATGCCGCCGGAAACAACCTGGGCTATGACCAGTATCTGCTGGCTCTGGCCCAACAAGAAGTGGCCCAGCGTCATCTCAACAGCCAGCGCCAACGGATCAAAGCCGCCCGCTTTCCGGTTATCAAAGAGTTGGCCGATTTCGATTTCTCGGCCATTCCTCAACTTAACAAGCAGCGCATTCTTGAGTTGGCTCGCGGCCAGTACATCCAGCGGGCCGAGCCGATTATCATGGTTGGCCAGCCGGGCTTAGGAAAAAGTCATGTCAGCACTGGCCTGGCCCTGGCTGCCTGCCGGCAGTGTCATCGGGTCCGTTTCTACAACGCCGCTACCCTGGTCAACGAGCTCATCCTGGCGCAAGAGCAACATCGTCTGCCCAAATTCCTGGCCACCGCT
>JBFGLD010001140.1:0-2650 GCA_041576335.1 Anaerolineae bacterium
AGCGCAGTATTTGGCTTTGACCGCCATCCTTAACCCCGGAGATGAAGTCATTGTTCCTCAGCCTTGTTTTGTCTCTTACGCGGCTGAGGTCAGCTTGGCCGGTGGAAGTCCGGTACCGATCGCTACGCGGGTTGAAAACAATTTCCAGGTCACTGCTGAGGAGATCGAAGCGGCCATTACGCGTCACACCAAAGCCCTTTTGATTGGCTACCCCAGCAACCCAACCGGGGCGGTGCTCGAACGACAAACACTAGAAGAAATCGCGCGAATTGCGCAAAAGCACGACATCCTGGTGATTTCCGACGAAATTTATGACCGCCTGGTTTACGACACCAAGCATGTATGCTTCGCCTCGCTGCCGGGCATGTGGGAACGCACGATTTTATTAAGTGGATTTTCAAAAGCGTACGCTATGACCGGCTGGCGGTTAGGTTACGCGGCAGCTCCGACCGAAATTTTAGGAGCCATGAAAAAAATACACCAATACACGGTGATGTCAGCGCCGACCACGGCCCAAGAGGCAGCCCTGGTTGCTTTAGCCCAAGGCGAAGATTCCGTTGAAGAAATGCGCCAGCGGTACGATCGCCGCCGCCGATTGATTGTGAACGGTTTGAATAACATCGGCCTCAAATGTTTTGAACCACGGGGGGCCTTTTATGCCTTTCCTTCAGTCCGTGGCTCCGGAATGGATGATGCTGAGTTTGCCGAGCGATTGTTGGATGAAGAGCGAGTGGCCGTTGTCCCCGGTCGCGCTTTTGGCATTGGCGGGGCCGGCTATGTGCGCTGCTCGTACGCCACGGCCTACGAAAAAATCGAGCAAGCCTTGGAACGTATAGCTAATTTTGTGCGCCGGCACGGTTAGTGATCGTCTGGTAATTATTGCTCAACGCCCACCGGATTTTGTCGACCTGCCTTGGTCCGTCGCGATGAGCGCTGAAACCGGGCTGTAAGCCAGCCCAGCCACTCCAACCGCGCATCCCATATTCCCAGCAGGCCAACATAGCCAAAACCAAAGGCATAGAGCAAGATAAACGGGACGGCAAAATGATTCCCGCTCAGGGCGGCCATGCCCGCCCCCAAAAGTGAGTAGAGACTGAGTCCCAACTCAGCTACCACCAGCCAGTCTATGGGTAAACGATACACACTCCTTTGCCAAGTATCGCCACTGGAGATGACGTTGAACTTTGGCGTTCGGCGGAAGACGTTTTCCTTGCCCAGCAGCGCTTCACCCACTGCCTTAGTATTGCTCAGAGCAATACCGCTTCCCAGCAAAATTAGCAGCGGCATGGTTCGGTAGCGTTTTTTCCAGGTCGTTGGATAAAGGGCTGCTTGCGCTACGGCAAAAAGAAGGGGAGGCCCGAAACTTACCAGGCTTAGGTAAAACAATGGGAAGCGAATGTGAGCCGAGCCACCACTAATAATAAAGATGGGCGTAATAATGGCTAAGATCGTCATAAGTGGATGTAGTAGATAGCTGCTAAGATGAACCAGCGCCTGTAACTTGACCCACCAAGAAAAATCTGACCTCACGACCCGTCCGCCTAATTTCTTCAAACATTGGATAGAGCCTTTGGCCCAACGAAACTGCTGTCGTTTGAAGGCCGCGAGTTGGGGCGGAATCTCAGCCGGCGCAACAACCTCCGGCAAATAAAGACAGTGCCACCCTCCTAATTGGGCCCGATAACTCAAGTCAAAATCCTCAGATATGGTGTCATCTTGCCATCCGCCGGCCGCCTCAATGCAGTCGCGCCGCCAAACGCCGGCCGTACCGTTAAAATTCATCATCAAGCCCGCTCGATTCCGGGCAGTCTGTTCAACCACGAAATGTCCGTCGAGAGCCATAGCCTGGGTAGCTGTTAGCCGCGAATAATCTCGATTTAGATGCCCCCAGCGCGTTTGAACAAAGCCCAACCGCGGGTTGGCAGCAAAGTAAGGGATTGTTCGCCGCAGAAAATCCGGTTTTGGAACAAAGTCTGCATCAAAAATAACGAAAATTTGCCCTGCTGCCTGGAGCATGGCTTCTCGCAGCGCGCCGGCCTTAAAACCGGTGCGATTGCGACGGTGGTTAAGCGAAATGTTGACGCCTTGCCGGCGATACTTCTCAACGCAAGTTTTGGCAATTTCAGTGGTCTCATCAATAGAGTCATCCACCACCTGGATCTGCAGCAGATGAGCCGGATAATCCAAACACACTACCGCATCAATTAAGCGCTCTACCACTAAGGCTTCGTTAAAGATGGGTAACTGCACCGTGACGAGCGGTTTCTCCCGCACGTCTCCGCCCCATCGAACGGGAGGGTTCGGGGAGTTATGCCGGTGTTTTAGGTAGAGCGCCGTCAGTACCCAGGCATTAAAGGCATAAACCGCCAGCCAAAGCGTAGCCAGGATGTAGATAATGGTTAAAATAAACAAGATCATATCTCCCAAAAAAATAAGCCTCAGTTCACCCAAATTCACGCAGACTATGCGTCCCGCTGCTACCCGGCGAAATTTGGACAGACTGAGTCTATATATACTTGTGTGTTATATCCCTAATAAGGAAACAACAAGCGAGAAGTATAGCATAATCGGGAAAGGGCCACAAAAGTGACTTTCCTCGCCAAATTAAGCGTGCTTGCTATTGCTTAAGGAGTGTGATTTAATAGGGTGA
>JBFGLD010001141.1:0-2650 GCA_041576335.1 Anaerolineae bacterium
AATCGAACTCCGGCACCTTGTTGTTCTTCGTCGCCTCTTTGGCGGCAACCGTCTGCAAGATTTCCACTCCTACCAGGATCAGGCGAACGATGCTTTCACCAGGTTATACACCACTCCCTATGTTATACTACAATTTGAGACAATAATTTAAGGTAATTTTACGAACCGATCAGGGTCTATCCAAAAACTTAGGCGCGTAAGCCGTATTTGTGACTATAGATACTTTATGTCACAATATCATTAATGTGACAATCCGCCAATAGAACTATTCGACCTGGCCGGATGGTCCTACCGATATCTTGGCCACGATCGTAAGATTGATACCGTTGGCGGTGTCGAAGAAGTTGGGCCTTGGGCCGGCAAACATCATTTGAGCCGGGCATTATTAGCGATGATGAGACCTTGAGATGGCAGCACCGAAACAAATTACGATCCCTGTTTTGGGCATTACCTGCGCCAATTGCGCCACAACCATTGAGCGCAGCGCCAGGAAGGTCGACGGCGTGAGCGATGCGGCGGTCAACCTCAGTACGGAAAAGGTAACTGTCGGCTATGATCCGGCTGTAACGACGCTGCAGGCAGTCATCGAGCGCATTGAGCAAGGGGGATACAAGGTACCTCTGGCTTCGCTGGAATTACCGGTTACAGGCATGACCTGTGCCAACTGCGCCCACACGGTTGAGCGTACCCTTTATAAAAAGGTGCCCGGTATCGTAACTGCCGCCGTCAACTTCGCCACGGAAAGGGCAGCGATCACCTATGTACCCGGAGCCTTGGGCCAGGCCCAACTGGTTTCGGCCGTCGAGCGAGCCGGTTACGGCGTGGTGCAGGCCGACTCCGCCGGCGCTTTGGTCGACGCCGAAGCAGCAGCCCGGGCTGCCGAGATCAGTCTCCAAACCCGAAAATTGTTAGTGGGATTATTCTTTAGCGGCCTGCTTTTCCTGGTTGCGCACAACTGGCTCTTTTTGTTCATCACGACCTACGGTTTAGATTCGCTCGACTATTGGGTCTACCCGCGCTGGGTGAATTTCGTCTTATTTATTTTGGCCACGCCGGTCCAGTTTTATACCGGGTCGGATTATTACGTTGGTGCCTACAAGAGTCTGCGCAACGGTACGGCCAACATGGATGTGCTGGTGGCGCTCGGATCGTCGGTGGCTTATTTCTACTCGGTTATCGTCACCGTGGGGCTGCTGAGCGCGCCAACATATTTTGAAACCTCGGCCATGATCATTACCCTCATTAAAATCGGCAAGCTGCTGGAAGCTCGGGCCAAAGGCCAAACCAGCGCCGCCATCAAAACGCTGATTGGGCTCCAGGCTAAAACGGCCCGGGTCGAGCGTGAGGGGCGAGAAATCGATGTGCCGGCGAAAGACGTGATCGCCGGCGACACCGTTATTGTCCGGCCCGGCGAAAAAATCCCGGTCGATGGGCTGGTTGTGAGCGGTCACTCGGCCGTGGACGAGTCGATGATATCCGGCGAGAGCTTGCCGGTTGACAAACATCGGGGGGACGAGGTGATTGGAGCCACCCTCAACAAGCAGGGTCTGCTCAAAATTAGGGCAACCAAGGTCGGTCAAGAAACTGCCCTGGCGCAAATTGTACGTTTGGTAGAGCAAGCGCAAGGGTCTAAGGCGCCTATTCAGGCGCTGGCCGATAAGATTGCGGCTATATTTGTACCCGGCGTTATTATTATTGCCGCTTTGACATTTGTGATTTGGCTGGTCAGTGGCGCGACATTTACCAGCGCGCTCATCAGGTTTGTAACGGTTTTGCTGATTGCCTGCCCCTGTGCCTTGGGATTGGCCACGCCGACGGCCATTGTGGTCGGCATGGGCCGGGGAGCCGGTCAAGGTATTCTATTCAAAAACAGCACGGCCCTGGAATTGGCCCACAAACTCAACACCGTGGTGTTGGATAAAACAGGCACATTGACCCGGGGTGAACCGGCGGTAACGGCTGTCGTCGTCAGTCGCCGGCCGTCCCTCGTGAGCCACCAGCAGCCACAAGCCGCCGGCGACTCCACTGGAGTTCGGCTCGACTACGCAGCAGGCACCACCCCCGCTCTAAATTCAAATCCGACGGACCAGACCGTCGAAATTTCTCAATCCATCCTCCGGTCGCCGGGCAGGCCGGATCCAACAGCCGAAATTCTCTATTACGCCGCTTCAGCCGAACGCGGCTCGGAGCATCCGCTGGGTCAGGCCATTGTAACGGCGGCTGAAGCAGCAGGATTGTCTCTGAGCGACCCGGCCGCGTTTGAAGCCATTGTCGGGCTGGGTGTTGCCGCCCAGGTCGATGGGCACCAGGTACTGCTTGGCAGTCTGCGGCTGATGGAGCAAAAACGGGTCAAGCTAAATGGCCTGGCAGACAACGCGCAGCAGCTGCAAAACCGGGCCAATACAGCCATGTGGGTGGCCGTCGACGGTCAAGCCGTAGCGGTGATGGGCATAGCCGACACGCTTAAAGAGGGGTCAGTCGAAGCGGTAGCAGCGCTTGAGGCGCTGAATATGCAGATCATTATGCTGACCGGCGACAATCCGACTACGGCCAAGGCCATCGCCGCCGAGGCCGGAATTGATCGTGTTCTGGCCGAAGTGCTACCACAGGATAAATCGGCCCATATCGCTCAGCTTCAAAAAGAGGGGCT
>JBFGLD010001142.1:0-2646 GCA_041576335.1 Anaerolineae bacterium
CCGGCTAAACCGCCGGCCAGCAGCCAGGTCAAATTATGTACCCGCTCCACCGGCACACCGATTACACGAGCCAAGGTTAAATTATCGGCCAGCGCCCGCATCTCGCGGCCCAGACCGGTGTAATTCAGTACCAGGCTCAGTAGGACCATCAGCACGATGGCGGTCGGGACAACCCAAAAGAAGACGTTGGTTAGAACGACGGTGTTACCCTGATACCAGATTTCGACCGGAACTCTGATCCGCTTGTCGTACAGGTCGAATCGATCGACCAGGAGAAAAAGAACGTAGCGTAAGATCAGCCCAACCGAAAATGAAGCCAAAATCATGGTGTACATCGAGGACTTAAGTTCGCCCAGCGGCCGGTAGACCACTCTGTGGGTTCCGAGCGCGACAACGGCCGAGACGAAAAAAGCCAGCGTGAGAATCAGGAGTAGATTTGAAGTGAACCAGGATGACACCACCAGCGCTACGTACGCCCCAATCGTGATCAATTCTGCGTGGGCAAAGTTTGGCAGCCGGATCACGGCCAGGGTTAGGGTTAAGCCGATGGCCATCAGGGCATATAGGCTGCCAACCTGGAGCGAACGGATTAAGGAGTCGATCAGAAGCGATGTGGACAATCTTATTTACCTGAGCTCATAAGGTGATTGTATTATACTCATTTACTGCTCGGTCACAAGTTGGCCGGTTTTTCGCCCGGTGAATTTTGCCGGATTTTTCACCCAAGACGCCCGCGATATTTGTCGCGCTCTGGGGATTCTTCAACCTTCGGTCTCAAAATGACATTTTTCGTCTTTGGTCAGCCGTCGGCAAAATAATCTTTCAAATGAAGCCGATCCGCGCCGGGAATCTTTTTCCGGATGAATTCGGCCTTCCGGCCGTAAGGTACGGTGGCATCGATAGCCAAACGACCCCAGTGATCTTTGTGTGGGTCCCGGTAAAAACCCGGTACGTCGGGAATGGTGAAGGCTCGCGTATCGGCCCGCCCCCGGGTCAGGAAGGCCCAAAAGACGTCATTCAAATCGTTGATGTCGACGTCATCGTCGACGACGATGCAGCACTTGCCAAAATCGTGGTTAACGCCCAAGGCCGACAGCAAAACCTGCCGGGCATGGCCTTCGTACTGCTGCTCAATTTTGACCACGATATTCATAATGTTAGGCGCGCAGGCAACGTCGATGATGCCGGGCAAAGTAGCGCTCAGGTGTTGATATACCCGCGTGGCAAAGGCCACTTCAAGCAGGCGCAGGTCCTCGGGCGAACCGCACAGCAGGGCGTGATAATAGGCGTTACGCCGGCAGCTCACCCCCAAAACTTCGAAGACGTGATTGTTGCCTTGGGGAACGTAAAAGCCCAAGAACTCCCCGAACGGGGCTTCGGGACGGCGCACGTGGGGCAAAAAGCGCCCCTCGATCACAATTTCAGTCTCTAACGGAACCTCAAGGTCGATGTGGCGGCAGGGGCGCAACCGTATGGGCGCGGTTGACAGCCTGGCGGCCACGTCTAGCTCACTCTCATCTACGGGGACCGGCGCCGCCGCAGCCAGCACACACGCCGGGGGCGGCCCGAGCAGAATGGCTGCTTCCAGGGCTTGGTTCGCCTGCTCGGCTTTGGCTTGGTAGCCGGTCAGGTCGTGTGAGGTGCCCAGGCGCACGCGCAGTTCGGCATCGCTAACGTGCATGCAGCGATGAAATGAAAGATTTGGCACGCCTGTGGCCGGATCTTTGGCCAAAAAAATGCCGGCCGTGATGTAAGGTCCGGCATCTTTTTCGTGATATGTAATCTGCGGCAAGTCACTGAGTTTGATCTCCTTAAAGTTGGCCGGAACTGCTGATGGCGGTATCGATACGAGCGCTTGGCCGGGCTGGCGCATGAGTTCAACCCAGCGTCGACAAAAAGCCCCGTCATCCGCGCCGATGAGGTTGCTCAACCGCTGCCGGCTGCCAAAGATGTTGGTCGCGACCGGGAAGGACGATCCTTTGACCCGCTTAAACAGGATGGGCAGGTCGCTCTCGTGCTGCGAACGGTGCGTCACCGCCGCCAATTCAAAGTGGCCATCTATCTCCCGCTCGACAATGCGCATTTCTCCCGAAGCTAGTAAGGTATCTATATAGGCTCGCATAGCAAATATTCCTTAAGATAAGCCAAGTTGCCATCAAAGAGGTTCGAAATTTGCCGCTTTTAGGCTGCTTTTGCCTCAGCCGTTAACTTGTTTAGTACGGGATTATAATTGTATAATGGGTGCCCCGGCAAACAGAGATGCCGAGTCCTGGTAACTGGCTTATTATGACGCACCAACACGGGCAAAGCAGCGATAACCTCTGGCGCCTCGGCGTTGATATTGGCGGCACGTTCACCGACGTTGCCTTGGAAGGACCTGGTCAGCAGTTTAGCCGCAAGGTGCTTACGACGCCGCACGCCCCGGAAAACGGGGTGCTCAGCGCCATTACCCACGCCCTGGCAGAAGCGCACCTTGCGCCGCACCGGTTATCAACCATTATTCACGGGACGACCTTGGCCACGAACGCCATCATCGAGCGCAAAGGTGCGCGGACGGCATTGATCACCACCGAGGGCTTTCGCGATGTGCTGCAGCTGGGAACCGAAAGCCGCTTTGAACAATACGACCTCTACCTCGAAAAACCG
>JBFGLD010001143.1:0-2644 GCA_041576335.1 Anaerolineae bacterium
GGCCTGAGCCAGGAGCAGGCGAACCGGCGGGCCATCGAGCTCCTGGAACACGTCGGTATTCCCGGGGCGCAACAGCGCTACAACAACTATCCGCACCAATTTTCCGGCGGTATGCGTCAGCGGGTTATGATCGCCGTCGCTATCGCCTGTAACCCCAAAATTGTGATTGCCGACGAACCAACGACGGCCCTCGATGTGACCGTTCAAGCTCAGATTATTGAGCTGGCCAAACAGCTGCAGAGTGAACTCGGTATCGCCGTCATTTGGATTACGCACGATTTAGGGGTGGTGGCCGGCATGGCCGACCGGGTTTTAGTTATGTATGCCGGAAAGCCGGTTGAAATTGGCCCCGTCGACGATGTATATGAGCATCCGCAGCATCCTTATACCATTGGCCTGTTAGGGGCTTTGCCAAAACTCGGCGAAGTGGGTACAAAGCGCTTGGTAAGTATCGAGGGCACACCTCCGGATCTTTTGGAGCCGCCACAGCACTGCCAATTTGCCTGGCGCTGTCCCTTTGCCTTTGACCGCTGCTGGCAAGAAATCCCGCCGCCGGTCAAAGTCGGGGACCAGCATTACGCAGCATGCTTCTACGACGTCGATCACGGGAGGCCCAGAAGAGATGCCTGAACAAAGCCGTCTCCAGCAACCCGCAAACACAGTCCGGCAGGAAAGCAACGGGCAAAAAATGAAACCGTTAGTCCGGGTCGAACACTTGAAAAAACATTTCCCTATTACGCGGGGTCTCATTTGGAGCCGTCAGGTAGGAGCCGTCAAAGCGGTTGATGACGTTTCGTTCGATATCAGGCCTGGGGAAACGCTGGGAGTCGTGGGTGAGAGCGGCTGCGGCAAATCTACTACCGGCCGGGTCATTTTACATCTGCAACGCCCTACGGCAGGTAAGGTTTATCTTGAAAATGTTGATTTGACTACGCTCAACGATGAAGAGCTACGGGTGCTGCGTCCGCGGATGCAGATGATTTTTCAGGACTCTTATGCCTCGCTCAATCCGCGCCACTCGGTGGGCAAAATTATCGCCGAGCCAATGACTATTCATACCGACATGACCCATAGCCAGATGCAGGATCGAGTCGTGGAACTTCTTGAACTGGTCGGGCTTAAAGCCAGCCACACCCGTCGCTTCGCCCATGAGTTTTCCGGCGGTCAGCGACAGCGGATCAATATTGCCAGGGCGCTGGCCTTGAGTCCTGAATTTATCGTTTGCGACGAGCCAATTTCGGCCCTGGACGTTTCCATCCAAGCCCAGGTCGTCAATCTCTTTCAAGACCTACAAGACCAATTGGGGCTTACCTATTTGTTTATTGCCCACGACCTAAGCATGGTCCAACACATCTCTAACCGGGTTGCAGTTATGTACCTGGGCAAATTCATGGAGTTGGCCGACCGAGACGCTCTCTTTTTAGAACCGCTGCATCCCTACACGCAGGCCTTAATGTCGGCAGTTCCCGTGCCTGAGCCCAAGCTGGAGCGGAAACGGAAACGGATCACGCTGCAGGGTGAAGTCCCCAGTCCGGCAAACCCGCCTCGGGGCTGCGTTTTTCACAGTCGCTGTCCCATCGCCATTGAAAAATGCGCGCAAGACGTGCCCTCCTTCCGGGAAGTGCAGCCCAATCATTTTGTGTCCTGCCATTTGGCCGATGATCAAGGCGGGAGTAGAATTCCGGATCTAGCTACTTGAGGGTTCAAGAAACACTCTATTTCTAAGTATCACTGCTGTGCGCCAGCCCGTGACCTCTCCTCGTAACGATTAAGGAGCCAAGAACGATGGACATTCCGTTAAATGCCGACGTACATTGTAGTGACGGCCGCTTTGGTCGCTCGACCTACGTTGTACTTAACCCCACGACGGAAAAAGTAACCCATATGGTCGTAAAAGAGCAAAGCGGGTCACAAATTGAGCGGCTGGTCCCGGTTAGTTGGATTAAGGAAACAACGCCCGAACTAATTTTGCTCAATTGTACCTTAGAAGAAACGGCCGCCTTGGATCCGTTTAACCAAACCGATTTCGTGCAGCGGAATGTGCCGCATTTTGCCAGCGACCCCAGACTGACCCTCATCTGGCCCTATGTTGTTCCGGCGAAAAAAATTATTAGCGAGGAATACCAGACAATCTCTCCCTATGAACTCGCCGTCCGGCGCGGAACCAGGGTTCGGGCTACGGATGGCCGGATCGGCCATGTCGATGAATTTTTGGTCGATCCTGAGACCGGTTACATCACCCATCTTGTCCTGCGGAAGGGGCTGCCCTGGGACAAAATGCAGGTGACGATCCCAATTTCGCAGATCGATCGCATCGAAGCGAATGTCGTTCATCTAAAATTGGATAGGCAGAGCGTCGAGGCTTTGCCCGCCATCCCAGTTCGACGACTCTAGCCATACGTTAGCCACTTATAGGGAATGTCAGCCGTGCCCGAAACAACGCCTCTCCTTATCCCCGAAGTAGCCGCTATCGCACCTCAACTCGCGATCTTCGATAAAGACGGCACGCTGATAGATTTCCACGCTATGTGGGGCAGCTGGGTCGCCGAATTGGCCCGACGACTGGAACAGACTAGCGGTATGCCGCTGGCTGACCAACTCTTCACGGTCATGGGTTTTGATCCCCAGACCGGGTACGTGGCCC
>JBFGLD010001144.1:0-2643 GCA_041576335.1 Anaerolineae bacterium
GCGCCAGGATAAAGGTTTGGCCATCCCCCAGATAAAAACCGGCTCCGCCGGTCCAACCCGGTAATCGATAGCCCAGCACGGTTACAGCTTTACCGGCCAGTTTCGGAAGATGCGCCAGGGGTGTTGTATTTGCCGGCGGATTGGTGATGGTCTCTAGTGGGGTAACGCTGACCGGTAATCCCAGCAAAAAACTCTCCCAGGCCAAACGCTGTGCCGGCGTTTCCGGGGAAATGTTCGGACGGTCAAAGGGCAAGGCCAGCTGCAGCGCGCTGCCGGCTGACCCAAGACCGGTCAACTCGGCCAGCAGCGCTGCCCGGCTGTCGCCCAAACCGTCCAGGGCTCCACCCTGGATCAGATGGGTTACTTCCTTCGGCTGTAACTCCACCCGAGCCAGTAAATCGCGCAGATCGGTGAAGGGCTGCTGCCGACGAGTCGTGATTATGGCTTTGACCGCTGCCCGGCGCAGGTCGCGCACCTGCCCCAGTCCCATCCAGAGAATATTGTTGCGGGATAAGGTGAAGGCATTGCTGCTGTGGTTGACGTGGGGTGGTCTGACTGTGAGGCCCAGACGAACTGCCTCGGCTAAGTAAATGGACTGGTGGTGGAAGCCACCGTGATTGACCAAACGGGCGCAGAGTAGTTCCGCCGGCCAGTGGGTTTTGAGATAGGCCAAGCGATAGCTGACATCGGCATAGGCGGTGGCGTGGCCTTGATTGAAGCCGTAGCCGCTGAAGGCGACCACCTGTTCCCACAACGTTTCCGCATGTTGCAGACTGAAGGCCGGGCCATCCGGCGCAGGCCGCTGGCAGCCTTGAATGAACGTCTCTCGCATCTGAGTCATTTCTTCCGGCTGGAACTTGCTCATTCCGCGCCGCAAATGGTCGGCCTGCTCCCAACTCAAGCCGGCGATTTCGGTGGCCACCCGCAAAATCTGTTCCTGGAAGAGTAACACGCCCTTGGTTGTGCTGAGGATTGGCTCTAAGGCCGGATGCAGAAAGGAGACCGCCTCCTCACCCCGGTAGCGACGCACAAAGTTCTGAGCCATCCCGCCGGTGGCCGGCCCCGGTTTGAAAAAGGCGTTGGCCACGGCCAGGTCGCGCACCGATTTGACCTGCAACTGGCGCAGTGTTTTGCGCGCCCCTTCCGACTCACACTGGAACACACCAACCGTGTCCCCCAGAGCCAACAGTTCACCAGTCTGAGGATCATCGAGGGGGATATTGGCCGGATCAAAGTTCCGGTCGTGGCGGCGTCGGATCAGGTTGGCTGTATCGGCGATGACGGTCAAGGCGCTGATACCCAGCAGGTCGAGTTTAGGCAGTCCCAATGCCTCGACATCGTGATGATCGAATTGGGTGATCAGAAAGCCCTTGGGCGCCCATTGGACCGCTACTACGTCGGTCAACGGGCCGGGGGTGATGACCAGGCCGCCGGGATGGACGCTCAGATGATGCGGTTGGCCCAGAATTCCGTAAGCCTGGCGAATGACCTCTCGTTCGCGCGAGTCGCTGACCTGAGCCACAAGCTCCTCAACCGAGCGGCGCTCTCGTCGGCGGGGATCAGGATGCCAGTCGCGGGGCAGGAGCGCGACCAGCCGTTTGATCTGTGTTTCGTCCAACCCGTAGGCTTTGCCCGTCTCCCGTACCGCGGACTTGGGCCGCATCGTGCTAATCGTCGCCACCAACGCGACGTTCTCTTCACCGTATGCACGACGCACATAGTCCAGCACCTTGTTGCGGCGGCGGCTGCAGAAATCCAGGTCAATATCCGGTGGGTTGGCGCGGGCCGGATTGAGAAAGCGTTCAAACAGCAGGTCGTGGGCGATGGGATCGACGCTGGTGATGCCAGTGCAATAAGCCACCAAGGAGTTGGCCACGCTGCCCCGGGTACTGACCGGCACTCCTTCCCGGCGGGCGAAGGCCACCACATCGGCCACAATTACAAACAGCGGAGCGAAGCCGTGGCGATTGATGGCGGCCAGTTCACGCTGCAACCGCTGCCGGATCTCCTGCGCCGCTTTAAAGCCGTATCGTTCAACCAATCCTTCCTGGGCCAACTCAGCCAGCCGCTCCTGTGGGGTCTGGTGAGCCGGCAAGTTGAGCACGGGCCAGATGGGGCGCCCATTAGGTAGGGCCGGCCCGCAGCGGGCGGCGATCTCACCTACGGTAGAAAGGGCTTTGGGAAAGGCGGCAAAACGGTGATTAATTTCGGCAGGACTGAGCCAGTGTCGGTCAATGGTCGGCTCAACAGGCGGCAGTTCGTCGAGCCGGCAGTTGTTATTTATCGCAGCCAGCAGCCGCAGCTTGGCGCTGTCGTGTCGCGACAGGCAATAGACCGGCTGGACCGCCGCCCAAGGCAGACCCACCTCCTGGCTGATGGCCACAACCTCCCGGGCAACGACTTCGTTATCAGGTTGGTGCAGTTCCAGGCTGAGATAGGCATTCTCCCCATAAATTTCGGCCAGCCGGCGGGCATAATCACGCGCGGCCTGTTCGTTTCCTGCCCGCAGTCGTCGCTCGACCCAGCCGCGCCGCCCCCCGCTGAGGCAGATCAGCCCGTCCCGATTTTCTGCCAGCGCTGCCCACTCCAGGCCGCGGGCGGCCAGATGTTCCCGCTCCGGACTGGCCTGAATGAGTGAGGATA
>JBFGLD010001145.1:0-2640 GCA_041576335.1 Anaerolineae bacterium
CGGCGGGTACTCGTGCTTCAGCGTGTTGTCGGTATGCGGGTCGGTTGTAACAAGGGCCTGGTAGTGGCAACTGCTCAGTGCGGCGGTGTTCTTCTCAACCAGCATTTCGAATAGTCCCTCTTCGCCCACTCGACGCACATCGTTGCCGGCATTCGACTCGGCGTCGTACAGGATACCGTAATCCAGGCCAACTTTTCGGAACAGATCAGCCGTCATTTGGGTGATGTCGGTGAGTCCGGCATTGTACGAAGCGTAATCGCCCACAAACCAGAGGTAGTCGACCGGCTCTTTACGGGCATCCTTGATCTTGGGCATGATCGGCCGGGTCCACTTCGCTCGTGCTCGGGCCGATTGGCCATACGAATTGCCATAGCGACCCAACTTCGCCAGCGCGCCTTGGAGCTCGACGTCGATCTGACCCTCGTTGACCAGAAAGCGGCGCATTTCGACAATGGCATCCACGTGCTCGATGAGCATCGGACATTCACCCACGCAGGCCCCGCAGGTTGTGCACGACCACAGCCTGGCGGAGTCGACGGCTGCCCCGACAAATAAAGGGGCCCGGCCGTTCCCGTTAATGAGGTTGGGTCCATCCTGCCGCAGCGAGATGCGTAAGGTCACCATCAACTCTTTGGGACTCAGCGCGGCGCCTGTGATGAAGGCCGGGCAAACGTCCTGACAACGGCCGCACTCAGTGCAGGCGTCACCGTCGAGCAGCTGTTTCCAGGTGAGGTCACGCAGCGTACCGGCGTAGATGGGCTCGCCTTGAGCGGTTTCCGGAATTGGGGCGAGTTGGCCCATCGGCCGGTCCAGCTTGGAGAAGAACGCGTTGAGGGGGCCGGTCAGCAGGTGTAACAGGGTCCCCACCGGCAGCGTGACAAATAGTACGACAACGGTGAAGAGATGGAATATCCACATAGCTAAGTGCCAGCTGTGGAGCGTCGTCTCAGAGGCTCCGGTCGCGATCCACATCCGGGCCAGTACCCAACCGGCCGGCGCCCAGAATCCCCAGGCCGGCTGCAAAATGGCCAATCTGAGCGACTCCACCAGCAGCCCGCCCGCCACGATTACCGTAATCAAGCCCAACGACCATGCGAATCCCGGCTGCCGGGTCAGCCGGGGTGGCCGCTGAACGAAGCGCCGGTAGGCAGCCATGGTCGCGCCGATGAGGAATAGAACCGTAAACGTGTCCAGCATAAGCTTGTAGATCAGGTAAGTATTACCGTGGAGAAATTCAAAAAAGTGTGAATGGATTGTGGCCAGGGCTGTGCCCAGAAAGAATATAAAGAAACTCCAGGCTAAGGCAATGTGCATCAGGCCGGGGTAGCGCTGGCTTAGAACCTTGGTTTGAACAATAGCGTAGGAAATCAGGCGGCCGACCCGCACCAGGGGTTGGTCCCAGCGCATGTCCGGCCGTCCGACCCGCCACCATAAGCTGGCCCGTTGGTAAAAGCGAAAAAGCAAAATGAGGGTGGCTACGGCCATAATCGTGTAGGTGTAAGCCTCTGGAGAGCCCCAGGTATGGGGGATACCCCAAAAGTCAACTCGCTCGGGCATCAGATATCCTCCTTTGTTTGCTCTATCGTTTTAGCGACCCTTGGCCTTGGCCTGCTTAACCTGTTCGGTCAGCACCGGAAGCAGATCGAACATATCAACCGTTGCCCC
Source organism: Anaerolineae bacterium (assembly GCA_041576335.1). Taxonomy (GTDB): domain Bacteria; phylum Chloroflexota; class Anaerolineae; order 4572-78; family J111; genus JANQQF01. Next base: position 1,666 of record JBFGLD010001145.1, read on the forward strand.
GTATTGAGCCACATCAAAAATTGGAGCCGCGGGGTCTGTATTAACGGCAATAATGGCTTGGCTGTCGGTGATGGCTTCGACGTGCTCCGGAGCGCCGCTAATACCCATTGCCAGGTAGAGCTTGGGCTTGACCCGCCTGCCCGACCGTCCGACCATTCGCGTCGTGGGTAACCAACCCTGGTCGACTACCGGACGCGAGGCGCACACAACCCCACCCAAAGCGTCGGCCAGCTCTTGCACAACTTCCAGGTCGTCCCGGTTTTGCAGACCGCGTCCGACGGCGACCAGAACCTGCGCCTTGGAAATGTCTACGTCGCCGGCCTCCGGCTCGATGTAACGCATCAGCTTCAGCCGTAGACCATCTAGGCTTGGGGCTTCGACCGAAGATACCTCCGGGAGTTCGTTACTCTTCCCCTGCTCCGGCTTAAAGCCGCCGGGAATCATGGTGATCAGCGTTGTCGGGCCGGATAATTTGCTTTCGACCATAATCTTGCCGCCACAGATTTGGCTGACACATAGGCCGTCAGCCGTTACACTGCGGCACGAACTGATCAATGGTATCGCCAGCCGGGCCGAGAGCAGGTTGGCTACTTCGGCCCCAATTGAGGTATCGCCGAATAGCACGGCGCGAGGTGCGTTTTGTTCAATGATGTGGGCCAGGGCTCTTTCGTAAGCATCTGAGGTGAAGTCGGCCAGCGCTGGATGATCAACATACAACACCCGGTCGGCGGCCAAATCGTCGGCCAGTTCCGGCACCTTGTGACCCAGTAAAACGGCCACAACGTTCCCGTCTGTTCCCTGGGCCAACTCCTGGGCCGCTGCCAGCATTACATAAGAAATATCGACGACCTGCTTTCTTAGGTGCTCGACGATAACATAAATATCCTGGTTCATCAGTGACCTCCTCTCAGACCAGGCCAACCTGTTTAAATATCTCAACAAACCTGGCTGCAATTTCCGCTTCGTCACCTTCAA
>JBFGLD010001146.1:0-2639 GCA_041576335.1 Anaerolineae bacterium
CCTCTAATACAGCCATCGGCGGAACGGGACTGGGTTTGACCATTTGCAGGCTGATTATCAATTTGCATGGTGGCGACATTTGGATAGAAAGCCGGTATGGGCACGGAACAACTGTTCACATTACTGTGCCTGTGGTTGAGGAGCCAATTAAGGTATAGCCGCTGACCACGCCTCGCTCGAGCCAATTTTCTGATATAGCAAATACTATATTAAATTTCAAAGATCTGTTATACTGATACAAAAAAAGTGAAGCACGCTAAAAGGTTTACCGGATCGAGATGGGCGCTGAACTGCTGCGAATTCTCTATGTTGAGAACCATAAACATATCTATCAGCGTGTCAAAGAAGTCTTAACGTTGAGCAATTGCCCTCGGGCTCTTTCCTGGGTTCCGCATGCAGAGGCGGCCCTAGCGCGTCTGGGCAGTGAATCGTTCGACGTCATTGTCTTAAGTCTTGGCTCTACAAACCTCAATGACCTGGATTTGTTCAAATCAATAAAAGATCGCGGTATCGATATCCCCTCGATTATTATGATCGAGCCAAGCTGCGAGCACTTTGTGGTCGAAGCAATTGATTTAGGCGCCCATGAGTACCTGACCAGGGACAAGGCCGGGGCTTATTTAAAGCTATTGCCGGCCCTGGTAACCAAGGCCTACGATCTATCGAAAGAAAGAAAAGCCCGACAAAAAATCGAGACGACTTTCGTTCAGCAAGACAGCGAATTGTCCCGGTTGCGCAAGCAGCACGAGCTGGCCGAAACATTGAGCCGGGTTGGGCTGGCTCTCAATTCTACGCTTGACCTTCCGGAGCTGCTCAATTTAATTTGTTTGGAAAGCATGAGCCTGTTTGATGTTGACGCAGCCTACGTCTGGCTGGCCCAAGGGGAGCAGCTGGTTGGCTTTGCGGGACAGGGAACCGGCGTCGAGCAATTTATTGGGCAGCGGATCAGCACAGCTGACCCTCAAAGGCTGGGGGCAAAGGTTTTCCGAGAGCGGCGCCCTATCTTTGTGAATGATGCCCCTTACTCTGATCAAATTAATAAGCAGTTTGTCGAGCTTTTTCGCATCAAAGCCATCTTAGGCGTTCCCCTGATTAAGGGAGATTCAAGTATCGGCGCGCTCATAGTGCTGGATACTCAAAATGCCCGGCGATTTAACTCGGGTTACGTCAAAACAGCGACCATACTCAGCAGTTATGCGGCAGTGGCTATCGAAAATGCTCGTCTCCTGGATGAAGCCCGCCATCGGGCCAGGCATCTTGAAACGCTGCGCCAGGTATCTGAAGATCTGGCAGTTCTGCGCGACCTGGACACGTTGTTGCGTCAAATTGTTGAATGCGCTATCCGCTTGTTCGACGCGGATGGCGGCGGTATTTATCTGTATCGTCCCGAACGCCGAGTGCTGGAGTGGGCGGTAGCCGTTGGCGACAATTTGCCGGCAACCGGCCTCACTCTCAACCACGGAGAAGGCCTCTCGGGCAGAGTCTGGGCCAGCGGTAAACCCCTCATCATCAACGATTATCAAAATTGGTTTGGCAAATCACCAAAATGGGATGATCGGGCCGTATCCGTCGTCGGTGCGCCCATTCAACAAGGCAATGAATTTCTCGGCGTTCTATGTGTCCGGACCAACTATTTCCGGCACCAATTTGTTCAGGAAGAAGCAAACCTCTTATCTCAATTCGCGATGCAAGCCGCCATCGCAATCCAAAACGTCCGTCTGTTCGCCGAAACCCGCCAGTGGGCAGAACAGCTTGAAGTACTGTACCGGACGAGTCTGGGGCTAACCTCCAGTTTCGAGCTTCAGCCGGTGCTGGATACTATTTTGGAAAGTACCCTCAAGCTCGCAAACGCCCCGCGCAACGCCCACATCTTTTTGTACCAAAATGACCGGCTAAAATTTGGCGCGGCACGGTGGGCTGACGGTCGAAAAGGGCAGCCTTTTGCCGAACCACGACCGCAGGGTATCACCTATACGGTCGCCCGTCAGGGGCAGCTCATTACTGTACCAGATATGCGGAACCACCCTCTCTTTGTTGGTACCCCTGCCGATTGGGCAGGCGCAATTGTGGCTCTGCCCCTCAAAATTGGTCAGCGGGTGGTCGGGGTTATGAATATCTCCTCGTCACAGACTCGCAGCTGGCCGGAAGCCGAACTGCAGGTGCTGCGCCTCCTGGCCGATCAGGCGGCCCTGGCTATAGAAAATGCTCGCCTCTATCAAGCAGAGCGTGCCAGCCGGCAAGAAGCTGAAGCACTCCACCGAACCACGGTAGCTCTTGTGTCCAGCATCGACCTGGATGAAGTGATCGACCATATTTTGACTGAGCTGCAAACCGTAGTGCCATACGACAGCGCCTCAGTTCAACTTCTGAAGGAAGATCGTACCGTGATCATCGGCGGACGTGGTTTTACCAATCTTTCCGAATTACTAAACTACGCCTTTAAGATCAGAGGGGACAACGCCTATCCGTTGAACTCCACCGTTATCGAGCAGAAAAAGCCCTTTATTGTGGCCAACACCCAAACCTATCCCGATCCGTTTACCGAAAAACCGCACGACACGGCCAACATTCGTAGTTGGCTGGGTGTACCCATGTTAATTGGTGAGCAAGTTATCGGGATGATTACGCTGGATAAACAG
>JBFGLD010001147.1:0-2637 GCA_041576335.1 Anaerolineae bacterium
CGCCGGCAGCGCGCCGCGGCAGTCGCGCTGCTGGCGGCAGTATTGGCCTTTAATCTGGCCACACACCTAAAAGTAGTGGGTACCATACCGCCCGGAATAACAGCCCAAATGAATCCGGTTCTTTGGTTTGGCAACGACTATGATCGCGAGCTGATCGATTTTGTCATTGACCATGGCGGACGCGGGTACAGTCACCATTGGATCAGCTACAAAATTGCGTTTTTGTCGAACGAACAGGTCATTTTAGCTTCTTACTTACCTTACCGGCCCGACCTGAAATGGATTGAACTGGACGACCGCTACCCGCCGTACAGCGCAGCCGTCGCCGCCAGTCTTGAACGGGTTTACGTGACTCACCGCGAGCCAAATTTAGAATCCTACCTTCAAGATGCCTTTGACGAGCGAGGCATTAGCTACCGGCTTCGCGATATTGGCCCATATCGCGTCTACTACGAGCTGTCGCAGGTTGTCGCTCCGCAAGAAATTGGATTGGGCTTGCAAAAATAAAGCACGGCGAAAATAGGGATTATTAATGACAGCACAAAAGCTTAGAGACAACCGCCCTACCCTCATAATTTTGGCGATCTTCGTCATCTGGTCGGCTGTCTTTATTTATCAGATTTCATTTATTGCCGTTGATGGTAAATGGTACGTCAACTTATTTGACGATGCTATGATTTCCATGCGGTACGCCTGGAACCTGGCCCACGGCTTGGGCCTCGTTTGGAACCCCGGTGAGTACGTTGAGGGCTATACCAACTTGCTGATGACCCTGTTGATGTCGGTTGTTATCTTTATTGTTGACGATAAGCGTCTGGCCGTGTTGCTCGTGAATATTTCCGGCATCTTTATTATGATGGGTATTGCTGTTGTCACCGCACGGATAGCCGGTCACCTCAGCCGTGGCGAGCCTGAATCGCAGCGTAAAAAGCTTAGAATTCTAACCCTTGTCTGCGTCCTTTTTTACTACCCGCTGCTGTATTGGTCATTGATGGGAATGGAAACCGGGCTGGTAACATTGTTCATTCTGCTCGGCCTACAGGCTGCCCTTCAATTTGTCAGCCGGCCGAATAAACGCGTCCTGTTTTTCGGTTCATTCTTTTTGGGCCTGGCTTATCTCACCCGGCCTGATGCATTCATAGCGGCCGGGTTAATATTCTTGTTTCTGATTTATGAAATCTTTCGCCTCAATTTAGTCCGCCGCTATCTCTGGCCTCTCCTCTCCGCGGGCGGGACGTACGCCCTCTTCATCGCCGGCCAACAGATTTTTCGCTGGAATTATTACGGCGAGTGGGTGCCCAACACTTATGTTCTCAAAGCAACCGGCATGCCGCTGCTCTTCCGCATCAGCGACGGCGTTACCTATTTGATACCATTTTTGCAGTCGACCATGATTGCCCTGGTGCTGATGATCGTCAGCCTGCTGGTCAAGCCCCAGCGCCAAAAGCTGCTCCTGATGGCTATAACTATTGCCTACCTTGGCTACCAAATATGGGTAGGTGGTGATGCATTTCCACCCTACTGGCGCATCATCGCACCGGTGATGCCGCTGGTCTTGGCCATGTGTATTCAAGGGGTTATCTATCTGGCCGAAAACCTGCTCAATACAAATGTTTTTAGGCGAAGCCCGTCGTTGAGTTCGGCCGGGTCACGAGCCCGTTTTGCCGGGCTGGTGGTCTCGCTGGTCACGGCGACGATATTTTTATCGGTCAACGCCTTTTTCGTGCGTGAGATTCTCTTTTTGATCAAACCTCACGAGGCTGAGAAGAACGAATATCACGTTAATACGGCCATTGCCCTAAACCACCTAACCACCGCGGAAGCAACGGTCGGCGTTAGTTCGGCCGGAATTGTGCCCTTTTACACCGACGATCGGGTAGCCGTCGATTTTTTGGGTAAGTCGGATAAGCATATCGCCAATCTACCCCCTGATTTGACAGGTGGTGCTCGTTACGGGGACATCTTCAGCCTGCCGGGCCATAACAAATATGACCTTGATTACTCGATAAAAACTCTGCAGCCAACGTACATTCAAATTACGGGTTGGGGCGGCCAAAATATCACGGCTTGGGTCAAAGCGCACTACGCTATAATAGATTATAAGGGTGTGCAGCTTTACCTGCGCAAAGACTCCGAGGCTGTCTTGTGGGAAAAAATTGAGGCTTTACAGCAGCAGCATAGCGAAGATCTCAAAGTATCTGATCCATAAGGTAATCGGCTGTGCGCATGGCCAGGGCGACCATCGTTAGAGTCGGGTTGATGGCGCTGGTGCCCACAAAGCTGCTCCCCCCGACCACAAACAGGTTCGGCAGGCCGTGAACCCGGCCAAACGGGTCGACTACGCTATCTCCGGTTTCGGTTCCCATGCGGCAAGTGCCCAGATGATGCGCCGCAGAATTAAACTCGTGAGCCGCCGCAAGCTCTCCTTCCTCAGCCCGGCTGGCGATCATAATCTGCTCAAAGAGGCTATGAGCATAGCGATATGTTTCAGCATCAAACGCTGCCGGTTCGTACTGAACGTGCACAAAGGGATCGCCAAAACGGTCTTGCTTATCCGATAGGGTCACGTATTTTTGAGAATCCGGAATTGACTCGGCATGGAAGGCGCTCCAGCGCCAGTGAAGCCGTGGTTTCATA